>JANNPR010000424.1:0-2826 GCA_031400345.1 Planctomycetota bacterium
ACCCCGGTCCCTGGTCCGGCCCGTGGCGGAACAGCGCGCGTCGGACCCCGGGGAAAAGCGCGGTTTTTGGAGCCGTGCCAACCCCAGGCACGTGAGACCCAAACATGAGCTTCACGAACTGGGCCGATCGCGCCAGTTTGGATTAGCTCGACGACGCGACGATAGTTGTCTCCGGCATGGATCTGAATTCCCATTTGGGTGGCAACTTTGGCTTTAGCGGCTGCCTCGCGAATGACACGGGCCTCCCAAATATTGTGCGTCAAGGGTTTCTCGCAGTACACGTGCTTTCCCAGCTGCAATGCGGGTAGCGTCGCGAAAGCATGCGTGTGCTCGCAGGTGCTCACAACAACGGCATCAAACTCCTTCGCGTGATCGTACAACTTGCGAAAATCGACGGCTTTTCGCGCTTGAGGAAATCGTTTTGCCGCAGCTTCCAAGTTATTTTCGTTGACATCACATAAGGCGACGATGTTTTCCGAGGCGACGTTGGCCATGTTGCTGCCCCCGCGGCCCCCACAACCGATGATCGCGATGTTGAGTTTTTCATTCAGATTGCGGCCGCGCACAATGGAGGGTGCGCCCAGCGTAATCGCCGCCACAGCTGCGGAGCTTGACTCGATAAAGCGTCGCCGCGAAATTCGTCCTGTGGCGCTTCGTGATTGGCTCCGAGCTTCCCGAGTCATTGGCAACTCCTGACATTACATGGGTGTCCAGATCGAACTCCGTCCTGGCGTCAATTTGAGCATTCGATTGTGCACAAGGCTACTGCGAAGACCGGTAAACCGAGAAAAAACCCTGGCAACGCGAACCCGATACGCGGTACGAGCGTCAAAACAAGAGTCGGAATAGCTCATTTACCGTTAACAACACGACAAGTTGCAAATATTTTCAGGTATAGGTGCGCAGGCGCCAACGCAACGGACCTTCGGACATAGAATAAAGTAGAGGACTAGATCCGATCCTTTGGTATAATTCCGCGATCAAACTGACTCGAAGGGGAGAAGAGGAAAAACTGTGCACGAACGCGAACGCGCTGAAGGTGTAGCCCGCGAGCGGGCTGTATTAGTACGAGTTATTTTGCCCAATCAACCTAATGGCGAGGAATCGCTGGATGAACTTCAAGGATTAGCAACGACGGCTGGCGCTAAGGTCGTCGCCGGGCTCACTCAAAGACGCGACCGACCTGATATCACAACCTATCTCGGTTCAGGCAAAGTCGAAGAGCTTAGATTGTTGGTCGAAACACACGATGCTGACGTGGTCCTGTTCGACAATCGGCTGAATCCGGCCCAGACTCGTAATCTCGAAAAATCCCTGGATGTAAAAGTGCTCGATCGAACCGAGCTCATTCTAGATATTTTTGCTTCGAATGCGCGAACGTATGAGGCGCGCCTCGCAGTTGAGCTCGCACAATTAGAATATTCCCTGCCGCGTCTGAAACGGATGTGGACCCACTTGTCTCGCATGAAGATGGGAATCGGCATGCGTGGTCCCGGTGAAAAGCAGTTGGAAGAGGACCGCCGCATTGTGGAAAAACGCATCCACGATTTGCGCGCGGAATTGACCGAAGTCGAAAAGCGTCGTGAGCGTCAAGTATCTGCCAGACATGATCACCTCACCGTGTCGCTAGTAGGCTATACCAATGCCGGCAAGAGCACATTGATGAATGCGCTGACCAATGCTGGCGTCGTGGCGGCCAACTAGTTGTTTGCGACGCTAGACACGCGCACCCGCCGCTGGATGCTTCCGAGTTGGGGGCCTGCCCTGCTCAGCGACACGGTTGGTTTCATTCGCGATCTGCCCCACAGTTTGATTGCCAGCTTTAAGGCGACGCTGGAAGAAGCGCGCCAAGCCGATCTGCTATTGCACATTGCCGACGCAGACAACCCCGCCGTCCTGGACCAAATTACAGCAGTTTTTCAGGTCCTGCGCGAGATCGGGATCGATGAAAAGGATTTGCTGTTGGTGGTGAATAAAGTGGATCTGCCACGAGCCGCGGAAAATCTGCCAGGCATTTTAAATCGCTATCCCAACGCGATTATCGTCAGCGCCAAAACAGGGGAGGGTTTCGACCGTCTCGCCTCAGCGGTAAGCGACGCCTTAAGCCATTCGTTTCGAGACGTCGATATCGAAACCGCAATCGACAATGGACGTTTGATGGCTTTCATAGCAGCTCACGGCGAAATTCTTTCCAGAAGATACAACTGCGAGCGCGTCATCATCCACTGCAGGATTCCGAGCATGCATCTCGGGCGAATTCACGAGGCGGGTACCATTATCCACGAACATAACGCCTCGGAGAGCCAGTCATTCCCGGTCGTTGATCCCGCCGCGAATCCTCCCCTCGACAGCTCGATGGTGCCCTGATTAAGCGGGGTGGCACGTCCCTGAGACGCGAGGAACGAGCATCGAAAGGGCTGGAGAATTTCAAGGACTTGATTCCATAAACTTCTCCGCCAGAAAAAAAGATGGTTCGAAGACAACTCGACGGCGCGCGAGCGATCATCACCGGTGCTTCAAGTGGGATTGGTCGCGCATTGGCGAGTGAGCTTGCCCGCTCGGGCTGTCGCTTAGTTGTCACCGCCCGGCGGGCCGACTTGCTGAACCAGTTGGCCGGCGAGTTGGTCGCAGAGGATTGCGAAGTCCATACTTGCCCCGGTGATGTCACCGATCCGGAACATCGTGATCGTTTATTGCAGTTCGCGGACGAGCGGCTGGGCGGACTGGATCAGTTGATCAACAATGCGGGGATTGGCGGGCATGGCCACTTCATGGATGCTGACTCCCATCGATTGCGCAAAATTTTCGAGGTCAATTTCTTTGCGC
>JANNPR010000526.1:0-7300 GCA_031400345.1 Planctomycetota bacterium
CGTTCTCAGCACTGGCTTGCCGCCGACAGAACCATCTTCTGTAATCAATGCCAACTCCGGCGGCTGTCAGTGGCACACTCGGCACACTCTTACTCGCACTCCTTGCGGCTCTCTCGCCGCTTGACGCTTCTGGCCGCTGCAACCTACGATTGGGCTTCCATTTAAACGCCGGCTGATTTCCCCAGATTCTCATCAACGACCACGCCCTGTTTAGCTCGGGGGATCCCGGATACCACGTTTGTCCTAACCACTCTCCACTAACCACTAACCACTACCATCTGACCTCTGACATGCAGACGACAAAAGTAGCCATCCTGGGAATGGGCACCGTGGGTACGGGTGTTGCCAAACTGCTTCTGGAGCAAGAGGATCGGATTGCGCGGCATGCGGGTCGTTGTTTACAACTCGCGCGGGTCGTCGTGCGGGACGTGGAGAAACATCGAGACATTAACATCCCTTCCCACTTGATCACGGACGATTATCGGGAAGTTGCCCGCGATCCGGCGATTAAGGTTGTTGCCCATTTGATTGGAGGAATGGAGCCGGAACGATCCATCATGCTGCACATGTTGGAGAGCGGCAAAGATGTCGTTACGGCCAACAAGGCTCTGCTGGCAGAATGTGGTCCTGAGCTGTTTGATCGAGCTCGTGAGCTCGGTCGCTCCATCTCTTTCGACGCGGCCGTGTGTGGCGGAATCCCGATTGTTACGAATATCAGTCAATGTCTGTCAGCGAATCAAATTACGTCATTACGCGGCATTCTAAATGGGACTAGCAACTTCATCGTTTCGCAGATGGACGAGTTCAATGCAGACTACTCATCGGCTTTAGCCGAAGCTCAGCGACTCGGGTACGCTGAAGCGGACCCCACGTTGGATGTGGATGGGTCCGACGCCGCGCAGAAGTTGGCGATTTTGGCTCACTTGGCATTCGGTGCTCGTGTTCATTGGCGCGACGTTCCACGCGTTGGCATAAATACACTGGACGCTTCTGACATTCGGTACGCTCGAGAGCTGGGCTATCGGATCAAATTGATTGCGATGGCCCAACTGTCCGAGGATGGATTGGAACTGCGCGTTTCGCCGACGCTGTGTAAGACCGGCCGTCCGCTGGCTGAAGTTCGCCAAGCGTACAACGCGATAAGTGTGGTGGGAGATGCGGTTGGGAGGGTATTCTTTCATGGATTGGGGGCCGGCCAGATGCCAACTGCCTCGGCGGTGCTGGCCGACATGATCGATACTGTAGTAGGCCGAGCACAAATCACGTTTCGAACGTTGGAGTTGTGGTCGGATCGAAGCGCAACGGTGCGTTTGTGTGACGATTACAAAACCAAAGGCCGATTTTATTTGCGGTTCATGGTGGACGATCATCCGGGCGTATTGGCGGAGATTGCTGGCGCATTGGGTCGCAATCAATTGTCGATCGCTTCAGTGATTCAGCATGAACCAGCTGAAGACTCTAGCGGTAGTTGCGTGCCGTTGGTGATCATGACGCACATGGCCACCGAGGGTGCAGCACAGGCCGCTCAGGACGAAATCGATCGGCTATCCTGTGTTCGTCAGGGTAGTGTGCGTATGCGGGTGTTACAAAGTTAGGCAAAGTTCCATTTCGATGAAGTACGCGATCATTATTCCCGACGGTTGTGCCGATGAACCGCAGGCCTCGTTGGCTGGGCGCACGCCGCTTCAGGCCGCGCAAATACCCAACATGGACGCGATCGCCACATCTGGAATAGTCGCTCGCGCAAACCACGTTCCTCTACATTTACCAGCCGGCTCGGACGTCGCGAATTTGAGTTTGCTGGGGTACGATCCAACCCTGCATTTTACCGGTCGGGCGCCTTTAGAAGCGGCCGCTCAAGGCATCCCACTGGGGAACAACGACTGGGCAATTCGCTGCAACCTGGTCACGGTGCAGGACCAGATCATGCGCAGCTTCACCGCCGATCATGTTTCGACAGGGGAAGCTATCGAACTGCTCCACGCGGCCCAAGCCGAACTGGCGGACGAGTACCTGGAGTTCATTCCCGGTGTGAGCTACCGCAACTTGCTGATCTATCGCGGCGATCGGAAGCGGGCGCCATTTACCGAGGAGACTCGAGCGACGCCTCCTCACGATCTGACCGATAACTCTGTGGCGAACGATTTCCCGCGCGGACCCGGCAGCGACTTGCTGGCCGAGCTGATGGCTCGCAGCCTGTGCGTTTTTGAAGATCACCCAGTGAACGTCGCGCGCCGTGCGGCAGGACGCTTGCCCGCGACCAACATTTGGCTTTGGGGACTAGGCCTGACTCCGACCCTGCCATCATTTATGAGTGTTTACGGTAAAACCGGCCAGATGATTACCGCAGTCGATTTGTTGCGTGGTTTGGCTGCGCTGATCGGCTGGGGTCGAATCGACGTACCTGGTGCGACAGGCTATCTTGACACGGATTATTCGGCCAAGGGTCGCTTCGCCGTGGAAGCGCTGAAGTCTTCGGATATCGTCTGCGTCCACGTCGAGGCCACGGACGAGGCTTCGCACGAAGGCAACGTGGCCGCGAAGATTAAGGCACTCGAAGAGATCGATCGCTGCATCGTCAAGCCAGTTTGGGACGCGCTGCGGGCTGAGGGAGAATATCGCATCCTGGTGACCCCCGATCATCCCACTCCAATCCGCACCAAAACACACAGCCACGGTTTTGTGCCGTTCGCCCTGTCTGGTAAAGGCATCGCCTCTGCCGGCCGGACCACGTACGACGAAGTTACCGCGGCAGCTTCACCGATATCATTCGATGAAGGTTGGAAGCTGATGAATTATTTTGTCAACGGAGTCCGTTGACCCCATTTTCGTTTGAGAAGAATTCATGCCCCTCATTACGCAAAAATTCGGCGGCACAAGCGTCGCCGACCCGCAAAAAATTCTCGCTGCCGCCCGTAAGGCGATTCGCGCCCAACGCGAAGGCAATCAAGTCGTGATGGTGGTGAGCGCCATGGGGCACACGACCGACGTGCTGGTGGGATTGGCCGAGCAAATCACGGATCGTCCGGACGCTCGAGAAATGGATATGTTGCTTTCCACCGGTGAACAGGTCAGCGTGGCGTTGATGGCAATGGCGATCCAGTCGCTGGGGCACAAAGCAGTGAGCCTGACTGGCGCACAAATCGGTATTCGCACGGACAGCAAACACACCAAAGCCCGCATCCAATCGATTTCTACCGAACGCATGCAGAAGCTCCTCGACGCGGGCAACATCGTTATCGCGGCCGGGTTCCAAGGGATTGACGAAGATTACAACGTGACCACATTGGGAAGAGGTGGTAGTGACACTACCGCCGTGGCGCTGGCCGCCGTTCTCCGAGCCGACGCCTGTGAAATCTATACCGACGTCGATGGGGTTTATACTACCGACCCGCGAGTCATTCCCGAAGCGCGCAAGGTGTCCCGTATCAGTTACGACGAGATGCTGGAGCTAGCTAGCTTGGGGTCTGGCGTGATGCACAATCGGTCGATCGAGTTCGCTAAAAAGTTCGACGTACCGATTCATGTTCGCAGTAGCTTCAGCGATGTGACGGGAACCATGATCATGGCCAGTCCCGAAACGTCGGACGTAGCCGTCTGCGGTGCCGCGATGACGAAGGACGAGGCGCGAGTTACGGTGCTCGGGGTGCCGGATGTGCCCGGTACGAGCCTAGAGATTTTTTCCAGGATTGCGGAACGAAATATTACGGTCGACATGATCGTGCAAAACGTGGGCCAGGCCGGAAAGGCGGACATTTCCTTTACGGTGCCCTGCAAGGAATTGTCGTTGACGCTGGAAGCCGTACAGGACGCGGTCCGAGTCGTAGGCGCGGAAGCCGTAACCCACGACGAGAATGTCGCGAAGGTTTCCGTGGTTGGATTGGGTATGGCAAAGCAAACGGGTGTCGCCGATCGCATGTTCCGCGCGCTCGCGGACGAGCAAATCAACATTCAGATGATCACGACCAGCGAAATCAAGATCTCGACGTTGGTCGAACGTGATCAGGCGCACAAAGCGCTGCGTGCGGTTCATCAGGCATTTGATTTACACCGCGACCCACCCGCGCATCGTGCCTCGCCTTTGCCAGCCGTGTCCGTAGCCGATGCTGCGGCTGTGGCGACCCGCCTGCAAGGTGCCAGTATGGAGCAACTATTTATTGATGAAATTTCACTGGATCTGAACCAGGCCCGAGTCACGATCAATGGTGTTCCCGATAGCCCCGGTGTGGCGGCCAAAATTTTCGATGAGGTAGCGGCAGCCGGTATCTTCGTCGATATGATCGTGCAGAGCTATAACGGTCGCAGCAATGAGGCCGCACTCAGCTTCACCATTCCCCAGCAGAAGCTCCGGGAGGCTGTGGATGTGGCAAATCGACTCGCCAAAACATTCGATTGCAAGTCGGTAACCAGCAGCCCGCAAGTGGCCAAGCTTTCCGTCTCCGGTGTCGGGCTGCGGAGCCATACCGGAGTCGGAGTTCGCATGTTTAAGGCATTAGCCGAAAAACGAGTCAACGTCGAGATGATCAGCACCAGCGAAGTGCGAGTCACTGTGGTCGTAAACGGAATTGACGGTGAAAAAGGATTGCAGGCACTGAAAGCCGCTTTCGCCGACGCGTTAACGTGAAGTGGAACGGACCTCCGCTCCGTGGGACGGGCTCGATGTCCGTCTCATCGGAAGGTTACCTGCTGCGCCGACCTCAGTCTAATGCTTCGTCCAGGACGTCTTCTTCCACGTAAATCGGCAGTTGCGGTCCACACGTCACGGCGACGGCAATCGCGTCAGACGGGCGTGCATCGATTTCGACCAATTCTCCGTCTCGCTTGACGCGTAGCTTGGCGTAGTAAATATGGTCTCTCAGTTCGCTGATCACGACACTATCTAATTCGCCGCCCAGAGATTCGACGACCTTGACCAGCAGATCGTGAGTTAACGGACGCTGTGGTCGGAAATCTTTAACCCGCTTGTCGATGCTATTCGCTTCGAACCAGCCGATCATGATAGGGAACTGTCGTTCGCCATCAACTTCCTTCAAATAAATAACTTGTTGGTCGTTGATCTCGCTGATGATGATCCGCGACAACTTCATCTGCACGGGCATGGGTCGTCCTCTAACGTCACAAACAGGTCGGAATGAACCGCGGTCTGATTATAGACGATCGACGACGAGTTGAAGAGCGACAGAATGTGCCACCGCTGGTTTATCGAGAAAATTCGTCCTCGTTCTCGTCACCGGTTTCCGGAAGACGAGGGGGGCGACGACGAGTGGGAAACATCATTCGTTCTGGCAAACCTATCGATCGGGGAACCTACTACTCGTACTCGTGCTCTTACTCGTACTCGTACGAGTACGGCAGCGCAGCCAGAACGGACGGCTAGGCAAACTGCGTCACACCTGGGGTGGCTACGTTAGGGATCGGTAGGTCGCTCCAATCGTACTTTGGCGGCGACAAGTTTTGGCTGGACTCCATCGCTTCTTGCCAAGATATGCGCTGTCCGGTGTAGCACGCTTCGCGGCCCATGATGGCAAGCAGCGTGCTGTTAGACATGTACTGTCCGTTGTTGATGATGTTTCCGGATCTTATCCCCGCATATAAGTCGCGGTGTTCCACGTCATACATGCTGGGTTTGTCCCCTTTGTACCGCCAATTTTTTTCACCTTTGATGGTGTGTTTCAGCACGACTGCCTGGCCTTTTGTACCGAGGACATAATCGTCTACATCGCTATGGCAATTGGCCATTTGCCGGGTGTAGGAATACATGCGTACGCCATTGGCCCATTCGAAGCAAACAGCGAAGTGATCGAAGATATGCCCCCATTTTTCCTCGATACGAACTTGGCGTCCGCCTAAGCCGAAGCAGTTTTCCGGCGGCTTATCGCCCATTAACCACATGGCTTTATCGAGACTATGTACGTGTTGCTCGACAATGTGGTCACCCGACAGCCAGGTGTAGTACAGCCAGTTACGCATCTGGTATTCCATTTCGCTCCATTCGGCTTGTCGGGGGCGGTGCCAAAGTGGATTGGCGAGATAATTCTCCTGGATGGCAACAATATCCCCGATGGCGCCATCTTGAATTTGTTTGATGGTCTCGCGCACACCGTAGTCATAGCGCCAGCAGAGTCCCGATACGATGCTCAAGTTCTTTTGTTTGGCTTCTTCACAGGTAGCCAAAACACTGCGTACACCCGGGCCATCCACGGCCACCGGCTTCTCGCAGAACACGTGTTTGTTGGCCGCGATAGCCGCTTTCAGATGAGCTGGGCGAAAATGAGGTGGCGTGCACAGCAGGACCACGTCCACATCTGTCTGCATGACCTTTTCGTAAGCATCAAAACCATGAAAACAGTGCTCTGCGGGAACTGCCAATTTATCCCCAATTTGTTTGGAGAGAACGTCGCGTGCGTGATCCAGTTGATCCTTAAATGCATCGGCCAGCACGGTGATTTTGATATTTTTGTCGGAGTTCGTGGCGTTCACAGCTGCCCCGCTACCGCGGCTACCGCAGCCGATCAAAGCAACTTTAATGACGTCGTCACCTGCGGCATGAACCATTCTTGCTGACCCCAGTGTGGCTGCAACCGAACCACCAACGACCGCCGCTGTGGAGTTCCTCAGGAAATCACGACGAGAACTAACGTTCGACTCGGGAGAAACTGGACTCGGCATTCAAAAGCTCCTTCACGGGCGAGGCGAGTGGTCAGGTGGATCGGAGATCGCGACGGCAAGCGATCCGGTATGGAGTCCTCAATGATAATCCGAGCGGCAACGGTCCGGCAAGCGAACTGGGCCTCTTACCTGCCGCCGCCGGCCCAGATGAAAAATTTCGAGGTCCCGCTTGGTTCGGAACTCGCTCTGCCACTCGTGGGTGGCATCATGACACTTGTAAACGGCTTGAATTCGGTGGGGGCAACCGCCTTACCGATACCCTGAGCTTCCACAACATCCCACACGCCCAAGCTAAAGTCCCGGCAAGTGTTCCCGCCGTTATAGAGGGTGGGTTTATTTGTGAGGCTGCCAAGTGTCGCTTTGAGCACGTTGTGCTCGGTTTCGTTTAGATTTCGATATTTGTTGTTGTAGATTTCGCCATTGGCGGTAATGTCCTTATAGACCGCGCCTTCCATTCCGACGCGATTGTCGATATATGGTTTCCCGTCCGACCCGAAACTATAGGAATCTCTTTGGCCAGTGTTGTCCACGAGCGTAACGCTTAAATGACCGTCAGGCTCACCTTGTCCGGGCCCCTTCAACGTAGACGCGAAACGGCTCTTTCCCCGACTCGAGGCCGAGCGGATCGGTC
>JANNPR010000571.1:0-2652 GCA_031400345.1 Planctomycetota bacterium
AATTCGTGGCGCCTGCCGGCAATTCAACGGCGGGTTCGGGGAGCTGATTCAAGCCTATGGCACGAGCGAAGCCCTTGAAGTTCTTCGCTGGTAAATATATTGGCGAGGACTCTGATCGTGGTCGACCTCCGTGGCGTGAACCGGAACCGACCAACTCCGTGATCGGCTCACCGGTCGGTAAGATCGGGACCGGGCGTCCGGCCGGATTGATAAACGTGTGAGCCGTATTAACTCCCATCGCGTGATAAATCGTCGCCAACAGGCTTTGATAGGTCAGCGGGCGATCGTGGGGATTCTCCCCCTTGTCATTGGTGGATCCGACAACCTGTCCCATGGCGAGCCCGCCGCCATAGAGTAGAGCACAACCCGCAAGCCCCCAATGCTCGCGCCCTGGACATCCTTTGTGGACGTGAATGCGGGGCGTGCGTCCGAACTCGCCGACCACGACAACCAGCACGTCGTCGCGCATGCCCCGTTGTTCCAGGTCTTCGATGAGCGCGCTGACCGACTGGTCGAACTGCGGCCCTCGCTGCCGCATGATCTCGAAGATGTTGCCGTGGACCGCGTGATCGTCCCAACCGATCATTGTCCGATCATAGTCGCCACGACCATCGGGCGAGAACCGAACGGCGACCATGCCAACGCCTGCCTCAACCAATCGTCGGGCGAGCAGGCATTGTTGTCCGGCCAAGTGCGGACCGTAGCGTTCCCGCACTTCCGGTCGCTCGCGCGACAGGTCGAAGACCCGCGCCGCCCCTCCACCCGACAACAGGTCGAACGCCTGTTGACGGAAGCCATCCAGTGCCAGGAACGGTTCGGACGCGGCCGAATTGTCTCGGCTACGGCTATTCAGGCCGTCCAGCCGCTCCAGCACCTGTTGACGAACGAGAAAGCGTTGCGAGTCGTTTACGGACTGCAAATTCTGAATCATAAAGCCCGGCTTCGATGGATCGCCAGCGACCTGAAACGGTCCATCGATTGGTCCCAGGAACGCAGGCCCCCCCCGGTGGATGCCACCGCCAATGTCGATGTACCGCGGCAGGGGGCTGCGGTCGCGATTCGCCTCTGACCTGCCGCCGGCACCCCGCATGCCTTTGGCCAATCGTGGATCAGTTGATGCGCCAATCGCAACTTCGGAATCCTCTGCACCGCTACTCATGCGACTCAGTACGGCCCCCAGGTCGGGATAACGGGACTTGCCCCCGTCGGTTTCACCGTCCCAACCCGTGAGCACATTGTGCGACCCGATGACATGGTCGGATGACGGTTGATGCAGTGAGCGGATGACGGCGGTGCGATGGGCCAGTTGCGCCAAACGAGGCAGCACTTCGCAGTAGGCAACGCCCGGCAGGGTCGTCGGGATTGCGGCCAACTCACCGCGGTATTCGTTCGGCGCATCCGGCTTGGGATCGAACGTTTCAAAGTGACTCGGCCCGCCGTCTTGCCACAGTAAAATTAGCGATCGCTTCTTGGCAGGGTCAGGCAAAGCCGCATGGGCCTGCCACTCCAGCCACTGCGGCAGACTCAGTATTCCCGCTCCCAAAAGCGTGGAGCGCAGAAACGCCCGCCGACTCAGATCGCGACCGAGAAGCGGGCTTGAGATGTTGATCATCTGCAATGTCTCTAGGTGCTCAACAAACGTGTCCGATTGCTGCTAGCCATATGTCCGATCATCGCACGTTGACATGGCACGAACCACCCTCAATGCAATGATGCAGTCTACGGTGCATAAGCGAATCGTAATGGATCGACTACCGAGATTAAAGTCACCCTCAAAAACATCGCCAAAGAGGCGGACGTCTCGGTGGCCACGGTCAGCCGTGCGCTTGACGGTCAACCAGCCATCAGTGAACCTTGCGTCGCGCTGGTGCGGGACTCGAATGAACGGCTGACGGATGTGTGATTCGTGAGCGAGGATTGACATGTTCCCACAACAAATTCATCACCGACATGGCTTACCCGGCTAACCGGTGGAGATGGAACGCATCGAGTGATTGGACGCGTCATTGGGCGCCGCGGCTCCTCGGTGGCTGTCAGGTGGTCAGCAGCGATTTCCATACCGGCGGCCATCGAGCATGTCGGCTCTGGGCCAACCTCGGGCCTCATTCGTCGGCCGTCCTGGGACTCGCCACAATGCCAGCCTCGAAGGTTTTTCTGGCGAATGCCAGCAAAGGACGTTGTTCCCGACACGCAAAAGTCGATAAGAAGATTGGCCGCCTTAGCGGACTCGACCCACATCCAAGGAATGTTTCCCATGAATATTGCAAATTGGGAAGGCTTCATAGAACAAATTGTGGCTGAGTCCCATCACCAGCCAAAAGAGGCGGGCAAACAGAAAGTCTTGACCGACTGGCGTGCCAAGCTGCAAAAGGAGCCGACGTCTTTGGAGCCGTTTCAAATTGACGAGATCATGCGGCAAGCGAGGAAAAGGGCCGATAGCAGCAGTAGTCACCCATTCCCACCAGCTTTGGCTCAAGAGTGCAATACGTCGACTGGCGGGTAATGTTTTCGCAGCGGCTCGAACCACGCCGACGGCTTTTCCGACGATCCGCTTTCGAGCAATCGGCCCGATGAACCGGCTGTCGTAACTGTTGTCGCGGTTGTCGCCCATGACGAAGTAGTGTCCGTCCGGTACGACCAGAGGCCCGAAGG
>JANNPR010000591.1:0-2592 GCA_031400345.1 Planctomycetota bacterium
CGTGGGATAGCGAAACGCGACCTTTATGGCCCGTACAAAATTGTTCATGTAGATTGTTGCTCAAAGCTCGTGGACCAATGCCTGCCAAAGGTCGCCTTTTATCAAATCCACCCAAACTCACCAAGACCAACGGGGGTGGTGGGGGGGCCGGGGAGCCCTTGGGCCCTTGTCGTACTCAGCGAAGCGGTGCTCGTACTCGACTTCTGCGAGGAGCCGGCGATGTGATTCCACGACCAGTCGCACATCGAGTATTACAGCAAGCTACTCGGAAACGCTCGACGTCACAGCGCCTACGAAATGACATCGGACGTGTCCATGGTTTATCGAAAAGCGATTGCCTCGCAGGCCTCATCGTCGCACGTTTGAGTACGAGTACCGCTTCGCTGAGTACGAGTATGGCTATCCCACGACTTTAAACCTGATAAACACCTGTCCGAAACGGTTCATCTGAGGCCTGCCGCGTAACCAACTCCAGAGCGGAGATCAGAATGCGGCGAGTATCGGCTGGGTCGATAATGGCGTCTTCCCAGCCTCGGGCCGCTCCATAGCGTACGTCGGTCTGCGAGTCGTAGCTTGATTTCACTTTCTGGCGCATCGCTTCCAGTTCGTCAGCATCAACTTGATGGCCGGCTCGTTCCATTCCTTTGATGGTGATTTCGAGTAGTGTGGAAGTTGCCTGATCACTTCCCATCACAGCACAGCGAGCCTTTGGCCAGGCAAAAATAAAGCGGGGATCGAAAGCTTTGCCGCAAAGCGCATAGTTGCCTGCACCAAATGACCCTCCCGTGATGACCGTCAACTTCGGCACTCGACTGTTGCTAACGGCATTCACGAGTTTAGCACCCGCCTTGATGATCCCTGCGCGTTCGCTTTCCTTGCCGACCATAAATCCATTCACATCCTGCAAAAAGATGATCGGCAGCCAATTCTGGTTGCAGTTCATCACGAATCGGGCTGCCTTTTCGGCACTGTCAACGTAGACGACTCCACCAAATTGAAACTCCCCTTGAGCAGAGCGGATACGGTGATGTTGGTTGGCCACAATGCCCACGGGAAACCCGCCAATCCGCGCGTTCCCAGTGACGATCGTCTGGCCGAAATCCGCTTTGTATTCATCGAATGTGTACGCATCCACCAGGCAGGATAAAACATCTCGCACTTCGTACTCGTGACGTGGATCGGGGTCTACGAGCTGGTAGGTATCCGAACCAGGACGCAGCGGTTCGCGAGCAGTATGCCGTACGAACGGAGCGGGGGGGGACTGGGGATCTGGGTTTCCCTGGCCGACAAGGCGGCGGATCCGGTCCAGACACGCTTCGTCACTTTCCTCGACGTAATCGATCGTGCCGCTGACCGTCGCGTGCATCTCTGCGCCGCCTAGTTCCTCGCTGCTGGCGGTTTGTCCGATGGAGCTTTTCACGAGTGCCGGGCCGGCCAAATAAAGACCTGACCCCTTTGTCATCAGCACGGTGTCGCACAGTACGGGTAGGTAGCCGCCCCCAGCCACGCAATTTCCCATGATGGCGGCGATTTGGGGAATTCCTGCCGCGGACATCACGGCGTTGTTGCGGAAAATTCGGCCAAAGTCATCCTCGTCGGGAAACACGTCCTCTTGCAATGGCAGGAAGATGCCCGCGGAGTCCACCAGGTATACCAGCGGAAGACGATTTGCAAATGCGATGCGTTGAGCACGCAAGACCTTCTTCGCGGTAGCAGGAAAAAACGCGCCCGCTTTCACGGTTGCGTCATTGGCGATAATCATGTGCCTGCGACCGCATATTTCGCCAATGGACGTAATGACCCCAGCGGCCGGTGCACCGCCCCAATCAGCGTACATTTCAAATGCAGACCACAGACCCAATTCGAATGCTACCGTGTCCGGGTCAACAAGTTTGCGAACTCGCTCGCGAGCTGTGAGCCGACCTTTCTGATGTTGTCGTGTGATCGCCGCCTCGCCACCTCCTTGGCGGATCACTTCTTCTTGCTGTTGGATTGCAATGGTTAACTCTCGCAGCGACACGCCGTCCAGTTTTGACTGCATTTTGTGAATCAGGGAATGGAGGAAAAAGCAGCGATACTTTGAAAAAGTATCATAACAGTCGGCAGTCGGCAGTCGGCAGTCGGCAATTAAAACAGGCAAGTTATGGGAATCGATGAAAAGCTGCGCGACTCTCTTGCGAGAAGCATCCTTCGGGCAATTAATCGGTTCGATCTGTATGATCCCTCCGATCTTAACTGCCGACTCGTTATTGGTGGGCCGTCGTTCGCTTCGCGATCTTGTCCCACCCTACAAGAAAAGTTGAACTCCTACATTTCATTGACCGAAATCCGCAAGCTCCTCTACAATGCAAAAAAACGGAGGTTGTCGTGCGATACCAAATTTGCTTAGTGTTGACCGTGGCGGTGTTGATGTTGTTGGCGAAATCAGCGCCCGCACAACAGATTTACGTGAACACGCCGTTTGTTACTGCCAACGACAGTTTTTACGAGCACTATGGCATCCATTGGGGATTTAATCGCCGGTGGCAAAACGGATTCATGTTTTTCAACAACGGCGGATGGAATGGAGCGTTGCCCCCCTTTGGTGGCTTT
>JANNPR010000600.1:0-9682 GCA_031400345.1 Planctomycetota bacterium
CTACATTGGCGAAGCGATTTCCAGCGTTCTCAATCAAACCTTCGCCGATTTCGACTTGCTGGTCTTGGACGACGCATCGCCAGACAACACCCGCGAAGTAGTGGAGAAATTTCAAGATCCGCGACTCCGATTTGAGTGCAATGAACGCAACTTAGGTCATGCGGTTAGCAAGAATAAAGGGTTGCGATCGGCCACAGGACAGTATGTCGCGTTCTTGGACGGCGACGACGTCTGGGAGCCAGAATTTCTCGAGCAAGCGGTCAAGATGCTCGACTCGCATCCCGAACTCAGCGTCGTGCACGGAGCTGCAGTTTGGGTGGACGAGCAGGGCGATCCTTTTGGCGAGACGAACGATCATTGGAAACGGATTACGCCGGGAAGCGAAGCTATTCTCGACTGTTTTCGCTTCGGATTTTGCTTTTCGACGATCATCGTTCGTACACCGATTGCCAAGAAAGTTGGGTTGAAAGAGGAATGGCGAGAGCTGTGCGATGCCTGGTACATGATAAAGTTGGCTCTAGAAGGTGACATGGGATATCTCCATAAGCCGCTCGTCAGATACCGAGTACATCAGAAGAGCATGTCGGTAGGCATGTACCAGACGGGCGAGTTTTTCGAGCGGCACTTGCAAATTGTGAAGGAGGTGTTTTCCTGGCCGGAAGTGCGATCCCTGGGGGTCCATCGGTTAGGAAAGCAAGCATTGACTTCGGTCGCCCGCGAACATCTTCGACTTCTTCACACCACTCGTTTGGCCGGGTCGCGGTGGACCTATCTCCGCTGCTTTGGCAAAATCACTCGCCGAGCTCCTTCAGTCTTTCTTTTCCCGGAAACTTGGTTACGACTTCTTTTTGGATTATCTCCCACTTTCGTCATTCTGCAACTTCGACGTTGGAAGCGAACTCGCTGGACTCGTCTTGCCGCTAAGGTGAAAACGAAATCACGTCATACTGCTGCGGGTCTTTTCTCATGAACCGCACCATGGGTGACTTTCTGCTGATCCTTTTCGGTCGTGTGGGTCTGAGTGGGCTTGGGTTCGCCGCGTCGGTGATTGTTTTTCGAGTGCTGGGAAATGTCGAGGCGGGTCGTTTTGCCATGTGCATGGCCATTGTTCAGGTCATTGCCGGGTGTATAGGCGATCCGCTCGATTTAGCGGTACTGCGACGGGTTCCTATGGCTTTGGTCACGGATCGCCCGTGGGCAATTGGGATCCTGCGTGGCGCTTTTTTGGTGCGCCTAGCCTTGGGACTCTGTGCCCTTGCGGTTCTAACCGCTGGTTCACCTTGGGTCGCCACTTGGCTCTTCCAGTCGGAGGTTGACAGTCACTTCGTGATTACCGCCGCGCTTGGCGGCTTGGGGACGCTATTGTACAAGGCGATACTAGTTTACTTTCAAGCGGAACAGAGGTTCCCGAGATTGATGGCGCTTGAGGCCTTTCTTCAAATCACCCGGATCAGCACGATCCTTGTCTTGGTGGCGATTGGATTCCTTAGCGCTCGTTCCGGCATTTTCGCCTATGTGACCATTATCTATTTGACCTTCTTCGCAGGACTATTCTGTCTGCCCCGAGAGTTAGTGAAATTCTCTTTGTCGGGCTTCCATGAGCTCGGCTCCATTCTGCATTACGCCAAATGGATGTTGTTTGCCATGGCGATCGCGGCGATGTACGAGCGGGTGAATGAGTTTTTGATCGCGTCGTTTCGCGGGACGAGCGAGCTGGGTTTTTATTCAGCGGCAATGACCTGGGCTATGATTCCGGAAATGCTCAGCGCCTGTCTGGCGACCGTGTTTCACCCAAGAATTGTCAAGCTCTACGAGGACGGTCAGTTTCGAGCATTTCACCGGGCTTACTTGTTGTACGCCATCCCATTGGGCACAGTGGCGATCCTGTTAGCGGTGGTGCTGGCGAAACCGCTGATCAGCTTGGTTTACGGCGTCAGCTACTTACCTTCCGTGCCGGCCTTCCGGTTTCTGATGGTTGCGACATTATCATGGCTGGTGCTAACGCCGTTGCCAGGCGCTCTTGTGTCGCTGCTGGCTCCCCGACAAATCCTTTTGATTACAGTCGCGATGTTTATTGTTACGACCGCGTCGGGATATTTCGTGATTCCGATATTTGGAATTACCGGCGCCGCCGCAACGTTCTTGGTAGCTCGATTGCTGACGGCATTCTCCCTCAACTTTTTTGCAGAACATCTGCTCCGCCGACACGACCTTGGTACGCTAGGCTGTGTCGTCCAGGATAAAACGATCGAAAGCGTTGAAGGAACGTTGGACAAACCTGAAGTTGCAGGGGTGGCACCGTGACCTGGCGAATTACCGGAATAGCGCTCGTTGGTTTTGTAGCTGGAATCGGGTTGTTGACGTTGGCGAAACCGATGACCGGGCTAATCGCCATATTGGGCATTATTGTGGCGGCCGCAGTGATGACCTGGCCCATCGTGGGAGTGGCGATGATCATCTTTTGTGCGACATGCCTACAACTCTTGGGCAGTTCGCACATCACCGGTTTGCCGATAAGTTTAGGAAAGCTGTTTGGTTTCTTGACAATGGGTGCCTGGGTGTATGACAGCGTCCGGCATCGGCGTACTTTCGTCTATTCGCCTCAGATGGTCGCGCTCGGTGCATTTCTGCTGATCGCTATTGCGTCGACCATTTACAGTCCTGTCGGTCATCATGCCCAAGAGCGATTTGACATCGCTGTGGAAGGCGTATCGGTAATCATCAACATCTACATCTTGTTTTTTTTAATTGCGAATATATCTGCGGAATCCCGGACCATTTATTCGAAGGCGATTGCCGCGGTGACGATCGGAGCGTCGATCTGTGGTGTAATCGGACTTATCGAATACTTTATGCCGACCATGGCATTCGAAACGGCCGACCCGAAGTGGGGGCAGAATACCGGGCGTTTAGGAGCTCTCGTTGACGAGACTTCCATACCCGGTGTGGAATTCAAACGAGTAACTGGCGGCATTGGCGAACCGAACTGGCTCGGTATCACATTGGCGGTGACCCTTCCCCTGTGTGTGATTTGGTGGTGGCGGTTTCGTAGTTTCCTGCCGCGATGCGCCGTTCTTCTTTCCGTTCTGTTGCAATTGGCAGGAGCGACGCTCAGTTTTACGAGGGCTTCCTTTGTCGGTTTGGGAGCGGCCACGCTTTATCTGTTTTGGAAACGGCGTTTGCCGCTGGCTCCGATCGGTGCACTGGGACTAATCTGCGTAGTCATGGCCATGATTTGGATTCCGCCAGGATTTGTTGAACGCATGTTTTCTGCGAAGTACCTGAAGGAAGGAAGTACGCCGTATCGCAAAGAACTCGCCGCTGCGGCTGTCCATGCGTGGTTGGAAAAGCCCATGTGGGGACACGGCTACGGGCAATTCGGTGCCAAGTACATGGAATATGTTCGGTCTTCACGGACCGAAAAGGGAGGGAGTTTCGCCGACGAGGTTGAGGGCTCTATCCAACGAGGACAAGAACGCGTCGAAAACGTCGGCACCCATATCATGTACTTGGAGGTGCTGGTGGAATACGGTTTGATGGGAATGGTTCCATTCGTCATGTTTCTATGGTTCATCAGGACGGATGCGGGAGTAGTGGAGCAGATTGGAACCGAAGAAGACAAGATTGTTGCAACCTGTCTCACCGCGAGCCTGATTAGTTTTTGCGTTTGCGCATTATTCGGGCACATCAAGATCCTAAAAATTCTTTGGATCGTGGCTGGCTTAGCGGCCGGTTTACGTCATTTGGTTTTGACCCAGCAGCCCGTTAACACGGGCGCCCCGGTAAGTCCGCAAGCCCCGTCGAATTGATGTAACCGATGCGCTTTGCAAATGCCACTCCCATTACTGTGTTGCACGTGAAGGCCGCGTACCGTTCGGGTGGACTCGAAACGCTCACGCAGCGCATTATGGAGATCCTGGACGAGACGCGTATACGACAACGGCTTGTTTTGCTGGATACCTCTGCACGCAATCAATCCCCTCAAAACCGTGATGTCTGTCGTATTGCCTGGCGAGGCATTCCTTTGTCTCCCCTTACTGCCGCGGGGTTAAAAAAAGTAATTCACGAGCAACGCGCGGACTTAATTCATACGCACGACATGCGATCAAATCTAGTCGCGTTCTTACTAACTCGGGTTTGGCCAATTCCATGGATCGCAAGTGTTCACGGTTGGTTGGGTCATACCCACAGTGGTCGCTGGCGGTGGTACGAAGCGCTAGAGGGCCAGCTCATTCGGGCCGCCGATCGAGTGATGGTTGGCTCAACCGCTAGCCGAGACGAAGTAGCCCACTGTGGGTCTAAACGGGTCCGTGTGATCCACCATGGCATCCCGATTCCGGAAGTCACCACTAGGAGCGAGCCAGCACTGCGCGTTCGTGCCGACCTTGGTGCGGGCCCGGGAACCGTCATCATCGGCGTTGTATCACGGGTTCATCCCGGCAAGGGGCTGCGAGCTCTAATATTGGCGGTGGAAGCTTTAATCGAGAAAAAACTGGATGTGATGGGAGTGATCGTAGGCGAGGGAGCGGATCGCGAGTCGCTACAAGAGTATGTCGTGTCTCGTGGACTGGAAAAACGTATTCGACTAACTGGCTTTATGGAAGATCAGGATCCGTGGCTGGCAGCTATGGACGTTGTCGCTTTGCCCACGCTGAAAGATAGTTTCCCGTTTTCCATTCTGGATGGAATGGCCTTGGGAAAACCAGTAGTCACCACGTCCGTCGGCGACCTGCCTTTCGCAGTCGAAGACGGACGCAACGGCTATCTCATCCCGCCCGGAGAACTGCCGCCGCTAGTGGCAGCCCTGGAACGACTCGTCCTTGACCCGGAACTGCGGCGTGAAATGGGCGAGCGCGGACGTGAGGATGTCCGCCAGCGCTTCTCGACGGAAGCCATGTCGGAAAAGCTTGAGGAAATGTATCGCGAAGTTCTGGCCAACGATCCTGCTACCGTGGCTGGAGGCGACCCTAGTCGTAACCAGCGATGAGGATTGGTTTCAACTGCCTGCACATTATCCCCGGGCGCCTGGGCGGCTTGGAGTCTTATCTACATAGTCTGTTGGCAGACGTCGGTAAGACCACGATGGCCAACGAATTCGTTATTTTTTGCTCCCGTCAATACGCTTCTGTTTTCGACAAGTACAAGGATCGTTTCACGGTAGTTGAGTTGGACGTTAATCCCCATTCGACACCACGGCGGATCTATTACGAACAGTTCATCCTTTCCAGTCAGCTTCCAAAGCACAAAATCGACGTACTTCACTCGTCCGGCTACACCGCTCCGGTCACGCGGACATGCAAGACGGTGATGGCCGTTCATGACTTGAACTATATTGAAATTCCGAAGATGATTCGCCGTAGCCACGGCACGATGCGCTGGGCTGCATTGCGATTGTTAGGGCCCCTTACCATGAAACGGGCCGACAAGATTTTGACTATTTCGAATCATGTCCGCCACCAAATCTCGCGATACTTCCACATCGATCCGAATAGAATCGCCACGGTGTATGCCCGATCGCCATGCGATTTCTCTCAACTGGCGTCGGAGCCAGTGGAGTTGCCGCCTCAATTGGAAAGCGGCTTTCTCTTGTATATCGCGTCCTGGCTTCCGCATAAGAACCATCGGATTTTATTTCGAGCTTTGGCTGAAGCGAAACGGCGTGGCACGCACCTCCCACCTTTGCTATTGGCGGGTCTACACCTTCGGTCAGATGCTCGTCGATTAGAATTAACAACTACCGTACAAAAATATGGTCTTGAGGACCGCGTCCATTTCCTGGATCAACATCTCAGTCTGGCGAACCTCGCGTATTTGTATCAGCAGGCGCGGATCTTCGTTTTTCCGAGTATTTTCGAGGGCTTTGGGATTCCGGTAGTCGAAGCGATGTCAGCAAAGGTGCCGGTCGTCGTTTCGCAGGTCGAACCACTCATAGAAATCGCGGACGGCAACGCGCTCATGTTCGCCCCGGATGACTCAAACGACTTGCTAAATCAATTGACGAACCTAACCGAGGATGGCGATCTTCACCGTCGCCTTTCGAACCAAAGTTATCAGCGATACTTGGCTCTTAAGCAGGCTTCCGATGCGGCCGGTGACACGTTGATGAGCGTGTATGGGAACTTGCTGGAATGAGTCGAAAGTCTACGAGCTAAGGGTGGAATGCGTTATTCAATCTTGCAGTGGGCCCGGGAATTGCCGGTGAACGTCGTAGAGATACATGGGTAAACTCTTGGGCCAATCATCCTCGCAACTAGATTTGTCAATCATCGTCGTAAGCCACGGACACGAACGGTTTCTACCAGGTTGCATCGGTTCGATCCCAACGGCCGCAGAAGGCTTAACGTATGAGATTATTCTGATTGACAATCTTGGCGGGGGGTCCCGGGATGCACTACCAAACGCTCTAGACCTGCCGGTGCGACATTTTGAAAATGATAGTCCCCAGGGCTTCGCGACGAACGTCAACCTGGGGGCCGAGCATGCGCAAGGGCGATACCTGTTGATTCTCAACCCCGACACGACGTATGCCTCCGGCCAAATACGGGAAATGATTCAATTTCTGGAAGGGGCGACGGACGCGGGTGTGTTAGGGTGCCGTCTGGTCTATCCCGATAACACACTCCAGCCCAGCTATCGACGTTTTCCCACCGTACCAACCCTTCTAGGTCGAGGGCTTAATTTCGACAATTGGTCGCGGCGGCCGGAGTTTTATCGGTATCGGATGATGGAGGACGAGTATCTAGATCAAACGACGTCGGTCGACTGGGTGTTCGGCGCGTTCATGTTGGTCGAGAGCAGTCGATTTCGATCGTTAGGCGGCATGGATGCGAAATTCCGCTTGTACTACGAGGATGTCGACCTTTGTTACCGCTATCGTCTGAAGGGGTTGAGGACCTACTACTTTCCATCTGTGGTTTTCGTACATCATCACCTTCGCACAAGTGCGGCGAAGCCGGGCAGCGATACGTGGCGCTGGCATGTTGCAAGTAGCTGGCGGTACTTTCGAAAGCACGGTTATGCCTTTCGGCCGCGAGTGGAGTTGCCAGCAAAATGACGCCGAGTGCTGTCATCCGACGTTGCCTCAAGATTACGGGCCGCTCCGTATTGCGGCTGCTGCGCTCCGGCCCCGCAGATGGGACACCCATCCTCGCATATCACTCCGTCGATGATAGTGGTTCGATTCTGTCGGTTTCCTCAGATCAGTTGAGATCGCAACTGGGATTATTGCGTGCTGCAGATTATCAAGGACTAACTGCCGCAGAATGGATGTTGCAGTTAACTGCGGGGAAGAGCGCAACGACACCGCAGCGGCAAGTGTGGTTAACTTTCGATGATGGTTATGCGAACTTTTATCGAGCCGCCGTTCCGCTTCTAAACGAATTTGGGTTTCCCGCCACCGTCTTTATTGTTCCCTCACTAATGGAAAAAACAGCCATCTGGTACGAAAGGGATTGGCACAGAATCCGAGACATGATCGCGAACTTATTGCCGAATCGGGCAACGCTCGACAAGCAGCTCAAGCTCGTTCACGAATTTGCCGGGGCCAGATTGATGACTTGGGAGCAGGCATCGGAGATAAAGGAAATGGGTTTCGATATCGGCAGCCATAGCAATTCGCATCATTTTTTGACATCGCTCAGCTCCAGCGAATTGGCCGACGATCTTCGTTCATCTCGAGAGTCGCTCGAAGATCGGCTAGGGGCACAGCCTGGAATCTTATGTTATCCTTATGGCTATTGTGATGAGCGGGTGGAGTTAGCAGCGCAGGCAGCGGGATTTAAAGCGGGCCTTGCGGCCGAACCGGACGTGGTCTCTGAAGGCCCGCTACGAATTCCTCGCTGGGGTGTCTACGGCGGAACCACGCTCACCGATCTGCAGTACTCACTGTCGCGCGCGGCACAATGGGAGGCTGCATTGCGAAGGAAATGGGCCGGCCGGGTTTTGGGTCAGGCAATTTTAAGCCCTTCCCAAAACGAAAACCCATAAAGCCGTCGGACTCGCTCCGACAGGCGCCTTTGATCTTGCACGCACAGAAACGTGGAAGGGTGTGGCAACGCGAACGGTATTAATGGACGCGCATGCTGAATAATCCGGTCCTAACTCCCGGCGGTACCGGTGGGGAAGGCTGGACGCTGGGGGTCCCACGGCGCAGGTCGTTGCGAATGGTGACATCCGACTGTGGTATTTCGGTAATACTTCCCACGACACGAATTTTGCTGATTTTGGTTTGCATTGCACTATCTTCGCACGTAGTTAGGATAGAAAAAAGAACGTTAATTTTCGGGGCGACCGAGTTCGGACGGATCCCCTTTATCTTTGGAATGCCATCCGAGTTTGGAAAGCCATCCGAATGAAGGTTGCCTTGATCACCGGCATTACCGGACAAGACGGCTCATATCTGGCCGAATTGTTGCTCGCAGAGGGCTACCGCGTTGTCGGTATTGTTCGCCGCGTAGCGTTGGAGAACCCGGAACAGCGTATGTGGCGGATCCGGCACCTACTAGATCGGATCGAGCTCTATCCGGCTTCCTTGGAAAGTTACCCGAGCTTATTCAAGGTAGTTCAGCAAGTTCAGCCCGATGAGTGTTACCACTTAGGGGCGCAGAGTTATGTGAGTTATTCGTTCGAGGATGAATTCTCGACGATGAACATCAACGTGAACGGGACTCACTACATGCTTTCCGCGATCCGTGAAGCCGCGCCGACTTGCCGCTTCTATTTTGCCGGTTCGAGCGAGATGTTCGGCCGAGTAAGGCAAGTCCCGCAGAACGAAATGACGCCCTTCCATCCTCGATCCGCCTACGGAATTTCAAAGGTCGCGGGCTATGAGCTCACTCGCAATTATCGTGAAGCCTATGGGTTATTCATGGTCAGCGGGCTGCTCTACAACCATGAGTCGCCGCGAAGAGGTTTTGAATTTGTCACTCGTAAGATCACCAGTCATGTGGCTCGCATCAAGCTTGGGCTGGCAACAGAGGTGCGGTTGGGGAACCTGGAAGCGAAGCGGGATTGGGGCCACGCTCGCGACTATGTCCGGGCCATGTGGTCGATGCTCCAGCAAGATGAACCCGATGACTTCGTGGTTGCGACGGGCGAATGCCATACCGTTCGTGAATTTGCGCAACGTGCTTTTGGAACTGTGGGACTCGACTATCAAGATTTCGTTCGGCTCGACAAACAGCTTCTTCGACCCGCAGAAGTGGATCAGCTTTGCGGTGACGCTAGCAAAGCTCTCGCTAAATTAAATTGGCGGCCCACGGTCAAGTTCACTGACTTGGTACAGGAAATGGTCGAATCCGATTTGGATCTTCACCAGCGGGGCCGTTTCCAAGGTGCCCTATAGAGGTTTACTAGAGGTATTGCATGACTCAAGAAGCCACGAATAACACGCCTGCATCGCACCCCCAGTCAACCAACTTAACTAGCGCAGCCAACGCATCGAGGACGTTGGACGATTTCCTAGGTCTACTCGGATTCTATCGTCGACACTGGCTATTGATGATTTCGGTGACCCTGTTGACGTTGGTCGCAGCCGCCATCGTGACGGTCGTTAAAGGTGTGCGCTACGAGGTATCTTCATCATTGTATTTCAAGCTGGGAACGGAGATTCTGCCGCCGCCAAGTGTGCAAAAAGAACCGGTGGTCGTTACCCGCCGTACAGAAGACGTAAATACCGAGATCG
>JANNPR010000614.1:0-1331 GCA_031400345.1 Planctomycetota bacterium
CGCATCGTCGATCGTGATGTGGTGCTCCTCGTCCGGGTCTTCCCCGACTCGCCGGGCCAGCGCCAGGAAGCCGGTCGCGACGATTCGTTCGTACCGTTCCTCGTCGGTCCCATCGTCCATGAGATCGCCAGCGATCTGCTCGCGGATGAACTGGTCGTACGGCTTGTCCTTGTTGAACGCATCGATCACATAATTGCGGTAGCGATAGGCCTGCGGGATCGGGTAGTCAGCACTGTCGCCAGCCGTGTCGGCATAGCGCGCCACGTCCAGCCAGTGTCGCCCCCAACGCTCTCCATAGTGGGTCGAAGCGAGGAGACGGTCGACGACCCTCGCGAATGCGAGTGACGATTCGTCTGCCAGAAAGTTATCGATTTCTTCCGGTGTGGGAGGCAGTCCGATGAGGTCGAACGTGGCGCGGCGGATGAGCGTTCTCTTTTCCGCGTCCGCCACGGGTGCCAGCCCTTCTTCCTCCAATCGCGCGAGGATGAAGCGGTCGACCGGATTCCATGGCCACTCTTTAAGCTTCACTTCGGGAAGCGGGTGCGCTTGCGGGGGCTGGAACGACCAGAACTTGCGTGCTGCCTCAAAGTCGATCGTTGCATTCGTCGGTGCTGGGGCCTTGGTTTCCGTCCTGGGATCGGGCGCCCCCATCCTGACCCAGGCCTCCAGATCCGCCAGTTGTTCAGGGGCGAGCCTGGCCTTGGGGGGCATCTGCAATTCCTTGTCGATGTAGCGAACGGCCTTGATCAGAAGACTCTGATCGGGATCTCCGGTGGCGATGACGAGGCCGGAATCGCCCCCTTTCCGCACGCCGTCGCGAGAGTCCAGGAGTAGGCCCCCCTCGACGCTTTTTGACGCGGCGCTGTGGCACTCGTAACAGTGCTCGACCAAGACAGGCCGTACCTTCTTCTCGAAGAATTCAACCTGCTCAACTGGCAACGCGGAGGGGCTTTGGTCATCCGAAGTGCAGGCCCAACTCATGCCGCACGCGAGGAACATGGGGACGCGACAAGCAAGCAGGAGCAATTTTGTATTCATGTTCCGCGTGTCCTGCTGTGTGAGTCGGCCCTTGGATGGCATGGCCGTCACCCGGACGTTCGGTGTCGAGTTCGGATCGGCTGCGGTTTCGCCGAGATCAGACCGATCGCTTCGATGCCTGAACGAGAATGGCCACAGATCTCTGCATCACGCAAGAAACCAAACTGCTGCACTGATTCTCATTCCGCAGCGCAGCCAACTGTTCAGCGGAAAGCTGGACCGCCCGATACCGACTTCATCGTAGCGGAAGACCCAAATGTTGACATCCGACTTTTCTCGTTGCCATACCCGTC
>JANNPR010000683.1:0-2013 GCA_031400345.1 Planctomycetota bacterium
GGTCTGGCGCGTGATGGGCGATCGCCTCGCCAGCAGGGGTTCCGTTGTGCCGCCGTCGATCCAACCAAACACCCCGACGCGTGCCTGGATAAAATGGCTGGTGCCGCTTCGCTCTCCGCGGTAGGTTGAACTGAATCGAGATGTGCACGGTTATTGCGAGTCGTGCTGCTGCGAGCGTCCCCGATGGAATTGTCGATGCGGGCGCGACTGGCTGTGGGTCGGGAGTTGCCACCCTGTCCGTTATTGATGGTCGGGTCTCGGGGCGGTTGCGATACGGAGTCAGCCGCGTTGATGGCCGGGATCTGACCCAGAGAGATGCCATCTTCAGAATTGCCTCGGTCGGAAATTGACTGTGAAACCATGACCAATGTTATGGAGAGGAGTTGAGAGTACATCCGTGTACCTTTCGAGGAAGTAATGCCAGTGGGTGTTCGACTTTGTTCTTAGACAGGTTCCAAGCTGGTAAGACCGCCGTCATCGCGAACGCCGACTCGCCAGTGAGGCAACGAACTTTCCTCGTTAACAAGCAGAGTTTTCGTGCGGATAACCTACCTTGTCACGTTACTAGGGTGGTAAGCGTGACAAGATTGGTTAATCGCGTCAATTCGAGTTATTCAGAGAACTCGTAGGCCTGATTGTCGAGCACCAGTATGACATCTCCCTCGAGAGACAGACATTTTGTGACGTCGGAGCCTTGTTTCGAGAGCATTTCGAAGTATTCGTCGCTGTATTTCGCGATTTTCTTAATGCTAGCTTCCTGCTCGGGCTTTAGGCTCGAATCAATCCATTTACCCTGGCGAAAGAGCAGCGTTCTGCGGCCCACATTGAGCACACTCGGGCGGGCGACCTGTTTTGCTTCCCGTGACTGGCCCGCTTGGGCCGGCGCGATGGAACTAGCTGGTGTCGAAAGCCGCGCCGCCACACCCCCGAAACGGTCACCATCACCGGCGATTTGCTCCGCACGTTGGAACGTGGCCTTATTTCGTCGTTGAGCAAAACCTTCTACGCCCGATTCCAGTTTTAGCTGGTCGAGCGCGATGGTTGCTCGCGACTCGTTCGCTGCCAAGTCATTGAATTTGACGTTTTCATCGGCCAGGAACGACGTGTACTGCGTTACGATCCCGTGCTTGGTCGCCAAGGCAACCAACTCAGCCACCAACTCCGGATTGCTGCCGTTCAAGTCGATGTCGTCGATAATCTCGCCGACGCGACGCAGCGCCCAGAGTTTTTCAATGAATGCAAAGGTATCGTCATTCGACTTGTCGGCAAGGTCCACGCGGTAGTCAAAGGACTGCTTCTTTCCCTCCACGGAGCCCTGCAACTGTACCTTTGCAGCTCCTCCTTGTTTATACCGACCCAAAATGACCAATTGATCGCCTGCGAAAAGATCCTTGACATCACGAGGGTATAAACGGTTTATCACCGAGCCGCGTTCGGCGGGAAAGTTCTCCATGTCGAATCGCATCGACAGGTCGGTCAAAACGGGGGCACCGATCCGATTGTAGAGTTTACTAACGCTGGCCTCGATGTCTTCATCGGGCCGCACGTACTCACTCTGCCCAAATCCCAATCGGGCAAGTTTGTCGAGTAACCGGCTGTTGACGTCATAGCCGACTCCGAACGGAAAGATCCTGGCGCGGAGGTTGTTCTGGCGTTTCACGTTGTCGACGATTTTTGCCTCCGTTGTCTCTCCCGCGGTAGCAAGCCCATCCGTCAAGAAGACGACGTGGTTAGGTCGGCTGTTGTCGGTAAGTAGCCCCAGCGCTGTCGCCAAAGCACAATCGATGTTCGTGCTTCCTCCGGCGTGAATACCTTCAATGAAACCAAGCGCTGCAACACGAGTCTCGGCGTCAAACCGTTGCATTTCAGGTCGAAAGCTTTCCACGGTGCTGTCGTATGCCACGATATTAAACAGGTCGCCTTCGCGCAAATTGTTCAGAACAGACTTCAGAGCATCGCGCGCCTGCTCAATCTTCTTGCCGCTCATGCTCCCGGACCGATCCACGACAAATA
>JANNPR010000187.1:0-4894 GCA_031400345.1 Planctomycetota bacterium
GTCGCAACACGAGCCATCGATAACAACGTCTACGTGATCCTCAGCAACACGCCATCGCTACCCGCACCTCGATCTGTATGTTCAGACGAGGTACCTGAACCGGTAAAAGATGGTGAAAATAACGACCACGAGCCAGGCGAAGATTCGGCAAACTCTGCTTTAAGCGCCAGTATGTTTCTTCCATGGGGGCGCGATTTCTCGGAGTACCAAACCTGCACTTACGAGACTAGAGAAGAATATATCGCTCGCGTTCAGGGACATCTTTTGGAAGAAGTCTTACCGCAGGTAACCAATGGCGATCAAAGTTCGTGGCTAACTGCCCCAGAAGACATCTATTTCGACGTCGAGTCGCAAGTTGCCACATTAATCTCGGTCGCGCAATTCGATATCTCGTCCGATGAACCTGGTCCGGTGGCAACGACAACCGTGCAAACTGGCTACGGGTCCAAAGTCTATGCCACTACGAACAGTTTTTACGTACTGACGCCGGAATACGAAGTGGTGGACGGGCAGCCAGCCGAAAATACGACCATTCTCAAGTTCAATCTTGGGGGCGATCCATCGCCGATTCAGCTTGTGGCCCAGGGTTCCGTTCCAGGGCGAACGTTAAATCAGTTTTCGGTTGACGAATACAACGGCTACCTGCGGGTCGCGACTACCAGTGGCTGGTTTGACCATGCAGCGAACGGTGTTTATCTCCTCCATCAAGTCGACGACGCACTATCGGTGGTCGGCAGCGTCGAAGATTTGGCTCCAGGCGAAAACATCTTCGCCGTTAGGTTTATGGGAGACTTGGGATATGTAGTGACATTCCGTCAAATTGACCCCCTGTTTGCGTTGGACTTGAGCGATCCTGTGAATCCGACAGTGGAAGGTGAATTGAAAGTCCCAGGATTCTCAAATTACTTACACCCCATTGGTGAAGATTTATTGATCGGCGTTGGCCAGGAGTTTTCGGCGCGGTGGAATGGTACCGATCTCCTTGTTTCTCTGTTTGACGTTTCCAATCCGTCGGCCCCTCAGTCGATCGATCGATTTTTGCATGGCTTGGGAGATGGATACAGCGCAGCATTTCAGGATCATCACGCGATCAAGTACTTTGAGGATGTTCAGATCCTAGCCGTACCGGCGACCATTGGGTCTTGGGGGCGAGGTGATTTCACGATGATAATCCTTGTTGATTCGGACGGAGTCATTCACTTCAAACAACAATACCAGCTGCTGTTATTCAAGATCGATCCCAGTGGTGAGGATTCCGTTCAACTGTTCGGTTCGATCGAAGCGGATTCGCCAATTCTGAATTCGGTAAAAATCGGTGACATCATTTACGCGATCGCGGGAAGAGACGTTCAATTGCTTGACGTAACACAACCGCAAGATCCCCCGGTGCCCGGTCTTATTGGCGGCATCGCGAATAGAGATTGGTTCGGCGTTGAGCGAACAGCCCAGAGCCAGCCACTGGACGTTATGCGCAATGATTTTGTATGGTTCCCAGATGGCCACGAATGGAAAGTTGTCGAGGTTACTTCGACGACCGGCGGTGGAGCGGTAACAATCGCTGAAGAAGGGTTGGCAGTCCTATATACGCCTCCCGCTGATGTCTCGACCAAGGATGATTCGTTCGAGTATGTGCTTCGGAACAACGAGGGGCAGAAGGCCAAAGCTCGAGTGTGGGTTGGAATTCACGATCCGCTGCCGGATAATAACGATGATCGCCAGCGAAGTGGGGAGCGCATGGCCGAGCGGGCTCGTCTCGACTTAGCGGCGCGGCTTGAAATCAGGGTAGAAGACATCCACACGGTTTTGATTGAGTTCCAAATTTGGCCCGACGCTTGCCTCGGCGCCCCACAACCCGAAGAGGGCTGTGCACAAATCGACACACCTGGTTTTCACATCGTGTTGGCGCACGATTGGCAACGGTTCATTTATCACACGGACCTGGAGGAAAGAATAATTCTGGTCCAGGAAGATGGGCCGATACCGGCCGCTATCGACGATGATTTTCCGATTGAAGCCGATTCGAAAGAAAAGCATTTGGATGTACTTGCTAATGATTTTCCCGGAATCGATTTTTTCCGAACTCTCATCATTAGTGCCGTGACGACTCCGGATCAGGGCGGTGTAGTAACGATCGGTCAGGGTGGTTTCGATCTGATTTATTCACCGACCGAGGGATTTACTGGCGAGGAGCGGTTTGAGTATACAGTTGGCAGTTCCGCTACGGCGGAAGTCACCGTCCACGTTTCGGAGATTTCGAATGTCGTCGATATCCGGCTGGATATAACCGACCTCGAAGGTAATCCCATTACTGCGGTCACGGTGGGTGAAGAATTCATTGTGAACATTTACGTCGACGACCTGCGTGAGATTGAAGAAGAGATCGGTGGAGTATTTGCCTCGTATCTCGATTTGTTATATAGCTCGCAGTTGGCCTCGATCGTTGGCGACATCCAGTTCGGTGAACAGTTTCCCAATGGTAGACGTGGGGAAATGGATTTGCCCGGTTTGATTGGAAACCTTGGTGCCTTCGCCGGAATCGAAGCCAATGGCATGGATGAAACTCTGCTTGCCAGCATTACATTCACTGCTACGAACCGCGGCGAACTGGAAATCGAGTCATTGGCTGCCGAGGAAACCTCTGTCTCCCAAACCGTATTGTTTGGTGAGGATCAGCGACTACCGTTGGCAGCGGTCAACTTCGCAGGCGCCGTTTTAGAGGTAGTCGATTCGTTTACGAACTCGGAGATCTCTGAAGACGTAAATGGGGATCATTACGCAACGGCCATGGATGCCTTGATCCTGGTCAACGATATCAACGAGCATCAATCGCGCAGGCTGACGCATCAACGCCAAAGCCGCCACGGCGGCCAGGCTGAAGCTCCACAAGTTTATTTCATGGACCCGAGCGGCGATGGATACTTGTCCCCCATCGATATCGTGCTCGTCGTCATGAGAGTGAATGAGTTGACCGAGTCGGTCCTGCGAAATGCGGATTCAGTTACTGGCGTTACCAACTCTACAAGCAATGCAGGCGAATCCAGCGTTGATGACGCAAACATCGCGGCGAACGTAGGTGTTGTCGCACTGCCAGGCGACGACACTGACACTGGTACCGCCATTGAAACGGAAAACAACTTAGAGGCCGAGTCCCATTTTGAGGAAGAAGTCGCCACAGCGGCAGCGAACCATAATCGAGCTCGCCGAACTCTTTCGCCTGACAACCTACGTCGTTTGCAACATATCCGCGCTGCGCGCGCACGACCGGTTGAGTCGTTATTGGATGACCTCGCTCGAGAGACAATTCGACGTCGCAGCCTGGATAATGCACGTGACGATATTTTTGCTGAGATGGGGGTCCGCTAAGGCTTAGATTCCAGACAACACGGTCGCCCGATGAACGCGTCGTACGGCGATCATGTACGCGGCTGTCCGTAAGCTCACTTTGAACTGCTGCGCTTCTTGCCAGACTTGTTCGAATGCCAGTGACAGTACATGGTCTAGTTCTTGACGCACTCGGTTGATTCCCCATTTATAGTGTTGTCGATTCTGAACCCACTCAAAGTAGCTGACCGTTACTCCTCCTGCGTTCGCCAGGATATCTGGCAGGACAATAATACCGCGTTGAAACAGCATGTCGTCAGCGTCGGGGTCGGTTGGTGCATTGGCGCCTTCGATGACGATAGGTGCTTTAATTCGTTCGGCATTCTTTCCTGTGATCACGCCGCCGAGCGCGGCAGGGACGAGCATATCCACATCCAGCTCAAGCAACTCTTCATTGGTGATTCGATCGGCACCGACAAACCCTTCTAGACCGCCTTTGTGGTCCAAAGCGTAGCGCAATGCCTGCGGAATATCGATTCCAGTGGGACGGTAATAGCCACCGCTGACATCGCTGATGGCAACGATGCGAAACTCAGATTCGTGCAGCAGTTTCGCCGCGTGAGAACCGACGTTTCCAAACCCCTGCACGGCAACACGGGTGTTAATGGGCTTGCGACCCAATCGCCCCAGCAATTTGAACGCGAGAATTCCCACACCGCGACCCGTAGCTTCTTCTCGCCCTTCGGCGCCGTACATATCGACGGGTTTACCGGTTACACACGCAGGATTGAAGCCGTGGTATTTTTCCCACTGATTGCGAAACCAGGCCATGACTTCGGCGTTAGTACCCATGTCCGGTGCGGGGATATCGGTGTCAGGGCCAATGATATCGTGGATTTGGTCCACAAATCGGCGGGTCACCCGTTCGATTTCTTTGTGGCTCATGTGACGAGGATCGCAGGCGACTCCTCCCTTGGCGCCACCGTATGGGAGGTTCACAACTGCCGTCTTCCAAGTCATTAACGTGGCAAGCGCGCGTATTTCATCAAGATCAACGTCCGGATGGAAACGCAAGCCGCCTTTCATCGGCCCCCTGGCATCGTCGTGTTGTACTCGGTAGCCAATAAACGTCTCAAGCTCCCCGTTGTCCAACTCGACTGGGATTTGAACTTGGACCTCCCGTTTGGGAGTTAGCAGGAGTTTGCGTATGCTGGGGGTAAGATCCAACCAATCTGCGGCTCGATCGAAATACAGCATGGTCGCGACTGAAGGCTTCATTCGAAACAACTCTCATTAATTAAAAATGTCGGCGAAATACTTAGTCGCACCGCCAATTATGACGCGTTAGTCACAGCTCGACCGGCGAGACTAAACTTAACTGTTGCCAAGGAGTTTACATACGCAGTACTAAAGCGTCCTTTGAGCGATTGGCTGACCTACGCTACCATTGAATCCGATCCGAACCCGTAAACCTCTGCCTGATGTCCGGCATCTACGCATGCGGCCCGACAGGCGACACCTACTTCGTCGATCGTCCTGGAATTGTAGCCGACCTTAGCGGGAAGCCCAAAGG
>JANNPR010000702.1:0-1849 GCA_031400345.1 Planctomycetota bacterium
CGACCAGGAAGCCCATGGACATTACCGGCATCCCGTCGATCTCGATGGGAGCCAGCTTGTTGTTGACCACTTCGGGACGCCGCGAAACACCGAGCAGATGCGGAATGCTGGGTCCGTAGACGTCGGCATCCATCAATCCAACTTTCGCGCCGGCCCGCTTTAGTCCGATTGCGACGCTGGCTGCAATCGTGCTCTTGCCGACGCCTCCTTTGCCCGACCCAACCGCAACGACGCTCTTCACGGTAAGTCCGATCGTCCCGAGCGGTTTAGGCGGCAGGATGGCTACTTCGCGGTGAATTTTCACCGCCTTCACATCTGGAAAGCGGTTGCGCACGAGCTGTTCCAGGGCAGCTTCCGTGACCGACCTAAGTGGCACAGCCCAGGATGTCAGGGCCAGCGTCAAGGCGACCTCGCCGTCGGCCACACGCACATTCCGAATTTGGTTCGTCGCCAAGAGACTGCGGCCGGTTTCCGGGTCATTGGCTTCCGACAGCGCGGCTTCTACCGTCGATACAGACATCTCGGACATGAATCATTACTCCAGTAAGTTTCCAACGCGGAGACGCGCATTGTCTATGCGCGGGCCGGATTCGTGAATGGGTCGACGAGCTAGCAAGTTACGTTCGCCACGAATCTCACGAACTCTTGGCATTCCACGGCAGCCGGGCCCAAACCCATTCCCGGGTCGTCAATTCGGGTGGCTCGTGTCGTGCTAAAATCCGTTCGACCAACCGCACTACGCGGTCTAATCGTCGCGGCGATAAAACGACGAATGCCGCCCCCGACTCCCAAAATAGATTGGCAAACTTGCCAACTTCGCTCGTCAACATCACGATCACCCGCGATTCGGGCCAGACGCGGTGCGCCTCGAGCATTAACCGTAGGACCCCCTCCGCGTTCGCGGCAGTCGTTTCTAGTGCCAGAATACTCGTCGGAGCCTCGAACAACACCGCGCGGGCATCGATCAGATTGCGGGTCTCCCGGAGCGGCAGTGGGCGAGCTCCCTGATGCCACCTCAACGTGGCAGCCCAATCACCCGACTTTTCGCAAACGATGAATTGTGCGGTCGTAGCCATCAGGGATTGATCGCCTCTCGACTTTCATCTCCAGCCTCTCGGCCCTCATCTTCCTCCGGGTGAAACTCAATGTTCGGCTCTTCACGCGCGATCAAACCCAGTTGTTCCAAGCGGCGCAGCAGCCTAGCACGACTGACACCCAGCAGTCGGGCTGCTTGTGCTTTATTTCCTTTCGCTCGCCGCATCGCCCGTTCGATCAATTCTCGTTCCACTTCCAACAGAAACGCATCCAGTTGAATCGGCTCCGGATCACGACGAGGGTGAAGACCGGCCGCAGCCACTGCTCGAACGCGGGCTGGCAAATCCGATACGCCGATCCATACGGAACTGACACTCTGGCACGCCTCACGCACCACGTTTGACAATTCTGCAACATTGCCCGCCCATGGCAGCGAAGCTAGGCGGTCCAAAGCTGCGGGGGAAAAGCCGGCCAGTTGTCTGCCGCCGCTTGCGTTTTGCTCCTCGACCAGTCGCTGGACCAATATCGGAATATCCTCGCGTCGGTCCCGCAGCGGCGGCAATTCCACCACGAGCGTACTCAACTCAAACGCCAGCTCCAGGTCATAGGACCGTGCAGTAGCCAGCTCGATAAGCGGTCGCTGCGCGGTAGCCAGAACTCGCGGCCCAAACGTCGGAGATCGCAACGCAGCCGCCAACTCCGCTTGCCCCGCCGGCAAAAGCTGATCCACATTGAGTAATAACAATGTTTCGACGGCGGCGGATAAGCCCCTGCCGGTACGTGGCAGGGCACTCACCGAGGACCGCAGCAGATC
>JANNPR010000715.1:0-4813 GCA_031400345.1 Planctomycetota bacterium
GTTTCGTCGAGGACTTCATCGATCAGTTTGTCTCGTTCGCTTCGATTGAGCAGCGTGTCTTCGGCATCACATAGATGCTCGACGACGACGCGTATTTCACGTCGCAAAACGTCTGCCTGCAAGTCACCAACCTTCGTCAAGTCCAGCTTGTCGACCAGCTTACTATGAATCCGGCGCTTCAAATTGTCGTATTCTTGCGCTTTTGACGATTCGGCCGTACGCAGATTGGGAGCCAAGGTCTTCATGTTTACTATCCGAGAGATTTTCTATACCGAATGAAAGGGTCGGCCCATGAACATCGAAGACACACCGAGCAAACCGCTAGGGATTGCGCAGTATCCGTGGGTTCAGTTGGACTTCACCAGAAACATAGCTTGTAGGATGGGCACTCTTGCCCGTCTTTTCGTAAAAAATTAGACGGGCAAGAGTGCCCATCCTACATTTCCTGCGACGATACGCCGGCGTATCCGACGCAATCGTGCTAATCCGCAGCGAACGATTTGGCTTAGAAAACGGAAATCCCAATTAGCAAATGGATCCACGCTCAAGAAAAGTCTTTACGACTTTACCCGGGCCTCGCTTTTCAGTTTTTCTTTCCCGGGCCAGAAGCTCAACCAACGACTACCCGAACTCGCAGTGGATGCCGACTTTTCCGGCTTTGGCGAGCCACATAGTGAATCGGCAAGAGCCGTAAGTGCTAGTGTTACACTGGCCCGTGGAGCTTGTACTATTAGCGGAACACCATTGTTGCGGACGTCGATCATGACTTTGTAGTCGTTCGGTACCTGCCAATAAATCTCGCGTCCGATAGTCTCTTGGGCTTTCTTCAAGCTGATTGTGCCATGATCCAGCCCGACGCGATTTACGACCACCTTGACCTTTTCCTTAAGGCCTTCATAGGAGTCAATGGACATCAACAAGCGAACAACATTCCGCAGGCAGGGCAGATCTAGTTGAGTCACCAGCAGTACGTGATTCGCGCATTGCAACGCAGCCAAATCGACACTGTTGTACGCCTTGGATAAGTCGATCACGACATGCGTAAACGTGGCTTTGAGTAGCCCGAAAACCCGATGCAGATCATCGGCGGTAATGAGTGAACAATCTTGCAGCTGTACTGGGCGCGGCAACAAGTACAATCCAGAGGAATGTCTTGTCAGCGATTTCTTCAGCAAGGTGAAGTCGAGTCGAGAAATATTCTGCGCGACATCCACCAGGGTGTAGTCGGGGATTGTGTCCAACAATACGTCGGCGTCGCCTAATGCCAAATCCAGATCAATCAGTGCTACCGAGTTTTCAGGGTGCTTGGCAAGAATGCAACCCGTATTGACTGCGATACTAGTGCAGCCGACTCCGCCGGTCGCACCGGCCACGGCGATTACGGTGCAGCTGCGTGAACGGTTTTCGCCGCGGAATTTCTGGTTTCCAACCCGCTCTAACGCGGACACCAAGTCTTCCACCTTGACCGGATGCGCCAGGAACTCTTTCGCTCCGGTGCGCATTGCTTTCAATATCAGCTGACCATCCGTAGAGCTGCTGACAACCAAAATACTGCATTCGGGCGAGGCCGTATGAATGGACTGGATCAACTGCAGTGCCTTGTCCGGATTTTGGTCGAGGCAAATGACACCAATATCTGGGTGCGTTTGACCAATTACGTCGGCGAAAAACTCGTAACGAGAACACTCTGCTTCGAGCCAAACCATTTCGATGCCTAACAGCATCGACTTCAATTTGTCGCGAGTCGAATCGATGGGGTCAACAATTGCCAACCGCAGGATGTTGCTCATGTTCTTCTGTTCCGTCCTGGCTATGGGGATGTCGCGTAGTCGATCGACGAATGAAGTTCCGGCCGGCCCACGAAGGGAACCGCGCGCTCCTGATTTTTCATCCGACGTTCATGCGTCAGGCGTTAACGCCCTGCCCGGTGTGTGCATATCGAATCGCTGCCAGCGCACTCGCGTGCGATCTGGACCTTATCAAACGGTGGCCCATCCTCTGGGATGCAACCGATTGACGGATACGACGATGCTCTTTACTTAGATACCTCATAGCCGACGGGACCGATGATCGCGGGAGGTAATTGTCGTGACTGATTAGGTCTGCGTCCGGTACGTGGCGATGAGTTTTTCTGAAAATAACGATTGTCCGGTGTCACAGGGACGGTTGCATTGGCAGCGGTCGATATCGCTGTAGCAGGTATCGTTCGCCCGGGCTCGGACTGCATCGAGCGAGTCGGGAGTCGGGTGGCTCCGCTTGGCGGAAGGGTGGGATCCGAAGGGACACCCGGAACCTGCAATGGTTCGTCATGTGGTGAGCCAAAATCGGCCGCTTGGCAGTGTTGGCACGAGCCATCATCGCAGCAAACGGGAACTTCGAGGTAGCCCTTGGCATACAACTCACGGTCGCTAGGTGGACCAGTCATTTGGCCCGGGCCGCACGGTGGTACTTCATGAGCCTCCATGGCATCCGCAAATTCCGGAGTCACCATAATCAGCAGTTCAATTTCGTTTTGCTGCACTTGCACGCGGCGGAACAACGCACCAACCCAGGGCAAATCGGAAAGAACTGGAATCCCTTTGTTCTCGGATTCTTCAGTGGATTGTACTAGTCCGGCCAGTGCCAAGGTTTGACCGGCTTTCATTTCAACTCCCGTGTCGGCCCAACGAGTGCGAAGACCCGGGACAGTGGTGTTGTTGAGGGTTACGCCGCGGGAGGCATCGATTTCGCTAACCTGAGGTCGAACCTCAAGTCGCACGTTGCCATTTCCCAAAACGATGGGAACGAAGTCCACCCGTGTGCCGAATTCTCGGAACTGGATCGAGACGGTCCCCAAGCTTTGGGGAACGATGATCGGAAATTCGCCACCGACGTTGAACGACGCGGGCCGCCCGCTGACAGTCACCAATGTGGGATCGGCCATCACCTTCACCAAGTTATTGCGTCGCAGAGCTTCAATAAATCCAAAGAAGGCGTTGTCACCGTTGATGATGCCAACGGCGAGAGACTCACCGCGGTTGCTGACCACCTGTTGGGCAGTCCCCATGGTATAGCTGCCAATTAAGCCGGCAGCATTTTGAATGACCGCATCGTCGTTATTGAAATTGGCCCAGTCTACGCCTACTTTGCGTAACTTGGAGCGGGAAACCTCCAGTACTCGGACGTGCAACAGGATTTCTTGCGCCCCGCTGACACTAATGTTATTGATCACTTTAGGATAATAATCTTCGGCGATTGTGATGACACGATGCACCATATCGGGTTGCGGCACATGGCCTGAGACGATCACAGAGTTGGGAAGCGGTCGAACTCGTAGGGTTGCTTGGGGAAACTCGGCAGCCAACAAGTTTTCAAGTTCGCGAGCATCACCCAGGACAATGATGTCGACCGTGCGTACTTCGCCTTGTTCATCCCAAACGGTCAGTTGAGTGAAGCCCGCCTTGAGTGCGGAGACCTGAATCTGATCGGGTGACAATGGGGCGGCGCGAACCACGGATGGGTCGTCGACCATTAACCTGGGCACTCGATAATCCAGCTTCAAGATGCGGCTACTGTTGGCAATCATCTCCAGCCGCTGTGACGGTTGCGTGACTTTGACTTGTACGCCCGGACGACTGGGAGCGGGCGGCTGTGCCGCTGCGCCCGTGGAAACGCAAAGCGCCGTAAGAAAAACGGCCAGCGTTCTTAGTTCGGCGAATGCCGCCGCGTGGTGCTGGATTGTCATGCCTCTGCATCCTTGCGTTTTATAACTCGAATCGATTGGCCTCATGCCACATGCAAAACAAGCTTATTCCATTGCGACCTATTCGTGCGTTCGACGCTACGCGCTGGTCGCCGTCCTTGGTTGAGTAATCGTCACCTACTTCGGAAACGGGCTTGCGTGGACCGCTTTGTTTCTGGTTTATCCTGTTGTGTTTCGCGATCGCGGGAGTCCTGGGATTCTCCCGATTTACTTCCGCGGGCCTTGTCTACCTTAACTTGCGGTTCCGAGCCACCGGGATCGACCAGATGGCGTTTGAGCTTTCGGTGGATTGATTTCGTTTGTCGCTGGGGTTGCGAGCTTGGGCAACTGGTTCGGGTCGCTCCATTCGTACGTTTCTTGTCCCGTGGGGGTAGATATTACAATTGTCCACGTTTCCGGTAGGATTACCTGAACGGGTTCCACCTTCTCTTGAATCGGTAACGTGGGCCGCGCCATTTCCTCGAGCCATCGGACCAGCGATTCACCGCCGCTTGGACTCTCTTTGGTGCGACGTTCATCGGTACGTTCCGACTTGTTGCCCAAAATATCCGACACCTTTACACCACCTGTAGTCTCTTCGGCCGTATCGTTGGGGCGTCGTAAGGATAACTGCAGCTTGCCCATGTCGCCGGCCAAAATGACGGTCTCTACTTGAGCCGGCTTAACGAGCAACGTCGTTCGCCCATGTCCTGCCGCTGTCGCGCGTGACGTGCACCTGGCCATCATTGCTGCCGGTCCACATGACGCCGCGGCGCACGCGCGACTCGGCGATGGCCATCAGCGTGCCCCCGTACTCGACGCCGATGTTGTCCGGCGTGAGTCCGCCGGAGATCTGCTGTTTCGACTTATCGTTGCGCGTGAGATCGGGCGAGATGACGCGCCAACTGCGGCCGCCGTTCGTGGACACGTGCACGTACTGACTGCCCGTGTAGACCTTGTTGTGATCGTGCGGCGAGATCAGGAAGGGCGCGTTCCAGATGAAGCGATACTTGAGATCCGCCGCCGGATGCCCGCCGGTGCTGAGCGGCCAGACCTCGACGTTGTGGCCATGCCGGTTGCGCGCGTCGAAAC
>JANNPR010000745.1:0-3545 GCA_031400345.1 Planctomycetota bacterium
AGGTCACACGATCACCCGGCTGAATGTGTGTGACGCAATTGCCTACCGATTCTACGATGCCCGCGCCTTCGCTACCGAGCCCACTCGGTAATGGCAACGGATAGAGCCCGGAGCGGTGGTAAGTATCGACGAAGTTGACCCCGATGGCCGTATGGCGGATACGAGCCTGACCTTCGCCGGGATGGCCTACCGAAACCTCTTCCCACTGGAGTACCTCGGGTCCGCCAGTTCTATGCAAACGGATGGCTTTGGGCATGGCAATGTCCTTGCATTCCGACTGTAGGGTGGGACCAGCTCGCGCAGCGAGCGCCGGCCCACCAATGAAACCAATTGTGTCACAAAATGGGATCGGACGAATCCGTCGGATCGGACCAATGCTTTCGATCCAAAATAGAAGGGGCCGCAGGGTGGAACAAGACCGCAGCGTACACCAGCTCACCAATGGGAAAGTAGTCGCGTGCTCGAAGAAGCAGACCCGGTATCAGCGTTTACGAACTATTCATAGTTGAATAGCGTATCATAATGGGCTTGAAACTACGGAGGGTGCCAACAGGATGGTAACGTCCAGGCGAGAATTCCCAACGGTGAGCGATCAGTTACGCAATATCATCGCGAGTAGTCCTCGGACGATGTACCGAATCGTCACAGATGGCGGAGTGGACTATCTTCAGTTGCATCGTTTCATGGCAGGATCGGGCTGGCTAGCAATTGATACCGTGGACGTGATTGGTCAGCTGTTGCGATTGCGATTTGTCGTTGACGAGGGACATTTGTGCGAACGTCCGGCCTGCCCGGCCTGCCCGTCATGCTGGTATCTGTTGAGCGACCAGCTGCGAAACATCGTCCTGAACAGTCCCGTCACTCGATTCCGAATAGCGACCGATAGCGGTGTGGATCAAATGCAGTTGCGTCGGTTTGTCCGAAGAGTCGGCCGGCTGACAACAGATTCGTTGGATGCCGTAGGCAAAAGTATGCAGTTACGGCTTGTTGTCGAAGAACCAACGAACGCCCGATGAATCCCAAGCCAGTTTGCTTGCCGAGTCTCGTCATAACACCGCACAAGTATTGGAACCGCAGTGCGAGCGGGGTTCGGATTAGGTGGCGCCCTTCGGTTTTATTTCGCGTTGACGATCATGCCTGCTTCCGAGCATTGTTCTGGCGTGCTATGCCATTTTATCGTCTCGCTACGGCTTGCTGGCATGGTCGTTGCTTGCAGTCATCGGTTTTCGCTCCAGCTGCACCGCTCCGAGCGGTGTTGGAATGATGGCCTGTTTCGCAATTGCCGGGGTCGGCATGATCATCGCACTTCAAAGTAATTGGTTGCAGTTTCTTGGCGGGGTGCTGCCCGGAGCGACGTGGTTTGGGACGTCTGCAGTCAAAGGTACTGCGATGACGTATGTTGAGGGAAAACTACGAACCTCATCAAAATACTTTGCGATCCTTGAACGCGATGGCAACCTTGTTTCGACCCAACCGGCAAAAACTATGCCGACAATGAAGCCGTCAGCCGGGGCGGTGTCAAATGGAAAGTAACCATTGCTGGCTATGTGCCGGGTGGCACGACCCTGAGACGCGAGGAACGAGCTTTCGAAGGGCGTGCTTGGCTGCGACTCATTGCATTCTGTGGGAAAAAGCGGGGGCAAGCTGTAAGCTTATCCCACGAAACTTGAACGGAATTGAGTTTAGGCGACGTCGGTGATGTTTGAGTCGGGCGAGCCCAGGGGCGGGAGATTCTCCGCCGCTGACCTGTGTAGGCAGTAAGATAAACAGAACCACATCCATTTAAGGCGCTGTAATGAAGAAAACACTCACAGGAAAGAAACGAACTCATGTGACGAAGATCATGCCCTATCAGTGAGACACTGAGTTCGGCGTGAAGAAACTGATATATGACGCCGTGCTCAAACCATCATCCTCCAAGTGATCCCTTGAGCGACACTGCGACTCTTCTTCTCCTTCTATGACTATACCAGCTTGAACGTTTCCGTTGCTCAGCGGGTGACACTGCACTATCGCTGAGCCCGAACGCCAGGCGGGCTACAGCCGAGCTAGACGGCGTCCTCGAGAGAGTCTAAAACCGCATGCACGCCCGCCTCTAAAAGTTCGACCAGCTCGGGATCCATAAACCGGTATTCATCAGGAATGCCTAGGACATGGATACGCCGATCAGCGACATCGGCTCGGAATTGTTTGAGCAGTTGACGTTTATGCTTGGACTCCATTACGAAGATGACGTCGGACCAGGCGACGTCCGATGGCGACAAGCGACGGACGGCGCTCGCGGCCAGTCCACGAGATCGAACGTGAAACTTCGCTAAGCGCGAGAAAATGTGCTCCGCAGTCGGACTCCTCCACTGGTTTCGACTGCAGACGAAAAGTAGCTTCTTCCTGCCTTCTGTCACGGTTGCTCCGGCCGATAGCGCTCAGTCTATCGCCTCCCAGCAGGGGTCGCACACGAAGTGCGGACTCCGATGTTCGTGCCCTGGGGGAATCGGTTGCATGGTTTTGTTCACGGTGAAACTCCTTGAGATGCGGTTGTGTTGCTAATCAGGAATGATCTTGTCACCGGTCGTCAATCAGAATCGCCGGCCTTGTGCGATGGCGATTCCCGTCAGGATGCTTCGTTGCGAGATAGGTTCCCCGTGCTGCCCTATTCAAGGCGCACCGAGTAAGCTTACCTGGACTGCGATCGGCAGTTTATTCTGTTTTACAACAAACGGCATCGAATGAAATCGGGGAGTGGAGTTGGGCGATTGCCTGACGCATTTCTCCGTCTAGTACCATGACACGGAGTCGGGAATGAAAGCTTCCGAGGTGTTTGTCAAGGCGCTCGAAAACGAGAAGGTCGAATACCTATTCGGCATCCCTGGCGAAGAGAATCTCGACTTGCTTGACGCGTTATCGCGATCGAAGATTCGTTTGGTTGTTACTCGCCACGAGCAAGCGGCCGGATTTCTGGCAGCGACTTATGGACGGCTCACCGGCAAAGCCGGAGTCTGTCTGTCCACGCTCGGGCCGGGAGCCACGAATTTAGTCACAGCTGCCGCCTATGCGCAGCTCGGCGGCATGCCGATGCTGATGATCACCGGGCAAAAGCCGATCAAATCCAGTAAGCAGGGCCAATTTCAGATTGTCGATGTAGTCGACATGATGCGATCGCTGACGAAGTACACGCACCAGATCGTGAGCGGGGGCAGCATCCCCTATCGAGTCCGCGAAGCCATTCGCTTGGCCGAAGAAGAACGCCCGGGCGCCACGCACCTGGAGCTTCCCGAGGATATTGCCCAAGAAGAGACGGACGAACCGCTGTTGACCGCTAGCTTCGTGCGTCGGCCCATTGCGGAGGAGAAGTCCGTACGTGTCGCCGTGGCACGCATCCAGGAATCGAGGCACCCGTTGCTACTAATCGGGGCCGCCGCCAACCGTCGCACGTCCTCTCGCATGCTACGACGATTTGTGGAGAGTACGGGAATTCCCTTTGTCACGACCCAGATGGGTAAGGGGGTCGTCGATGAAACACATCCCCTGTTTATGGGAAATGCTGC
>JANNPR010000766.1:0-3742 GCA_031400345.1 Planctomycetota bacterium
CCAATCGCGTAACTAACTGTTCGGACAATTCGCCATCCTTTGGCGGTCCCTCTGCGCTTTCGCTCGGCAGGATCACCGAAAAATCGAAATTATGCTCCGTCAACAACTGCTTTCGTCTCGGAGATTGGCTGGCCAAAATGAGTTGCAGTGTTCGCGTCATGTTTTTCAGGACTCAGGGTTCAGGGCTCACGGTTCACGGGGAAAAGGAACAGTCAGGACCTGGTATGCGCTTTTCGGTTTAAGCAGCGTAGCTAGAACGGAACTATGGCGAGTTCGGTTATACTCCCCCGAATCCCGAATCACGAATCACGAATCCTCCTCATGGTTAAAACTTTATCCGTCTTATTTGAAGACAACCATTTGCTGGTGCTGAATAAACCCGCCGGCTTACCGACGATGGGAGTTCGCGAGGACCAGGAAAGTTTGTGGACACTGGCCAAAAAATATATCAAGGCGAAGTATCATAAGCCGGGTAATGTTTATCTAGGGATCGTCAGTCGATTGGACTTGCCGGTGAGCGGCGTGGTCGTGTTAGCTCGGACGTCCAAGGCCGCGGCGCGTCTCAATGATCAATTTCGTAATCACTCAGTGGACAAAACATATTGGGTCGTTGTCGAGGGTCGGCCGCCGAATCTAGCAGGAACGTTAGTGGATTGGATTCACAAGGACGAGCGATCTCGCAAGATGGAAGTCACCGAGTCTCCCACTTCGCGATCGAAGAAGGCGGAACTTGTCTATAGTTGCCGGCGCAAAGTTGAATTGGGGACGTTGATTGAAGTGCAGCTTATCTCAGGTCGCAAACATCAGATTCGATCGCAGTTTGCAAGTCTGGGATTGCCGGTTGTGGGCGATCGCCGGTACGGGTCTCAGCGGACATTCCCTCGGGGGATCGCCTTGCACGCCAAACGATTGCAATTTATCCATCCAGTGCGACAGACCCCGATTGACATTTCAGCACCGTTTCCGGCATCTTGGAGGAGTGTTCTAGCAAGTGAATAGAGGGCCGCACTCGGTGAAGAATCTCCCGTCTTCTAGTTCTTAATCGTGATCTCGTCCCTTTCGACCGGTTGTTGGATTCGTCCGGCGATTATCGAAACCATTTCCAGCATCACTCTCGTCCCGTCACCGTTTCGCGGTTGAAGGTTGAAAGATCAGGATTGAGATCAGGATCAGGGTCAGGATTAAGATTAAGATTGAGAGCCATACATGGTCTAAACGCCACCCGCAAGTTGTCGAAACGCTTGTGTAAGATGCGCAATCGTTTCTATAATGTCACGTCGCTATCTGGCGACTCGATTGTTGATAGATTTGAATTCCTTAAGTTCTGGAGGGTTATCCGTGGCGTCAGGTAGGTACTTATTTACTAGCGAATCCGTGAGCATGGGGCATCCCGACAAACTCGCCGACCAAATTTCGGACGGCGTCTTGGATGCACTCCTGGCCCAGGACCCTTACAGTCGAGTAGCCTGCGAAACGCTCGTTACGACGGGTTTGGCGCTTATCGCAGGCGAAATCACCACAAAAGCCAATATTGATTATCAGTCCGTAGTCCGAGATGTCATTCGGCAAGTCGGATACACGGACGACCTGATGGGTATCAACGCGGACACCTGTGCGGTGTTAACGACACTCGATCGACAGAGTCCCGACATTGCTCAAGGTGTGGATGAGGACTCGAAAGCTGGTAAAGACATCGGGGCGGGCGATCAGGGGTTAATGTTCGGGTATGCATGCAATGATACCGACGAATTGATGCCCTTGCCGATCGCACTGGCCCATCGCATTCTCAATCGCTTGACCAAAGCCCGGTTCGCACAGGAAGTTGCTTGGTTGCGGCCTGACAGCAAGAGTCAAGTCACGGTCGAGTTCGATGGCGACCGGCCGATTCGGATTGATACGGTTGTTGTTTCCACGCAACATTCGCCGGATGTAAAGAACGAAACAATTCGCGATTATGTGGTGAACAAGATCATCAAACCGGAATTGCCAGAGGAATTAGTTACCGGGCCTGTTAAGTACTTAATTAATCCGACAGGGCGGTTTGTCACTGGCGGCCCACATGGAGATTGTGGTTTGACGGGCCGAAAAATCATCGTTGACACGTATGGCGGCTGGGGTCGTCATGGTGGCGGCGCATTTAGTGGCAAGGATCCCACGAAAGTCGATCGGAGTGCGGCTTATATGGCTCGCCACGTTGCCAAAAATATCGTCGCTGCCGGTCTGGCAGACCGCTGCGAAGTGCAATTGGCGTACGCGATAGGCGTTTCGGATCCGGTCAGCATCCATGTCGATACGCAAGGAACAGGCCGCGTGGAAGATGAACGGCTGTGTGAATTAGTAAAGGAAGTTTTCTCGCTATCACCGAGCGGGATCATACGTTATTTGGATTTACGACGGCCGATTTTCCGGAAAACGGCAGCTGGAGGGCATTTTGGACGCAGTGAACCAGAGTTCACTTGGGAAAACATCAATCGAGTTGATGACCTCGTGAAAAATGCAGGCGCCACGTCTGCCTCGGCGTAGTTTCCGTCGTATCCGTCGTAGGACGGGCACTCCTGCCCGTCCAGTGTCCCAAGAAAAGACGGGCAGGAGTGCCCGTCCTACAGAGTAAAAGTCGTAACTCATCCGAGGGCCGCGGAACGTTTGTTGCATTCGCAGCCTTCGATGTGTTAGCCTAATAGCACGGTCGCCTACCTGAGGGGCCCAAAGTTGCCGGACTGAAGTGGCTTTGAATAGAATTAGCACGCACATTTGTAAAATGCCGACCGGTTTCATGGTACAAGTGAGGAACACGCGTCCCGTAAACTAGGAGCTAACATGCGACGAGCCTCCCCCGCCGTGGCCATCCTTCTGGCTACACTCGCCCTGCCCGCCTTGATTACCGCCGATGAAAACGCAAAGAAAGCTCCGGGATTAGGTGATCCAGGGAAGCTGCTTTCGATTACCGTCGAGACGGGTCGATCGAAAGAGGGCGCCTTCCTGCTTTCTGGCCGAGACGCAACTCAACAATTGGTGATCAACGGCAATTATGAAACGGGCCAAGTGCGCGATCTGACTCGCAAGGTCACGTACGAGTCGTCTGTTCAGTCCTTAGTCACGGTAGACTCCACGGGACACGTGGCGCCCGTAGCCGAGGGACAAGCAACGATTTCCATCAAAACGGAAGAGGGCGTGACCGCTTCGGTTGGTGTCACGGTTGCGAATATTCAAAAAGATCTACCCATCAATTTTGCGAACCAAATCGTCCCAATTTTTACGAAGTTCGGCTGCAATGGCGGCGGTTGTCACGGTAAGTCGGGCGGTCAAAATGGTTTTCGGCTATCGTTACTCGGATTTGAGCCTCGTGAGGACTTCGAGTATTTAGTTCACGAAGGACGTGGACGGCGCCTATTCCCGGCTTCGCCGGACCGCAGCCTTCTATTAGCCAAAGCCGTCGCCAAGTTGCCTCACGGTGGTGGTCAGCGAATCGAATACGACTCGCCGTCCTACCGTTTGATGCGACGCTGGATCGAACAGGGGATGCCGTATGGCAGCGAGACCGACGCCAAAGTAGCCCGCATCGAAATTTTTCCTCGCGAACGTCTGATGGCTCGCAACAGCAAACAGCAACTTGTCGTAGTCGCACACTTTAGTGACGGGTCGACGCAAGATGTTACCCGCGGGAACATTTTCAACAGGAATTCCCAAAGGTACAGTGGCCCGGAAAACATCAACGTTTCCTTGGTATCGGGCCATCACGGCC
>JANNPR010000780.1:0-9703 GCA_031400345.1 Planctomycetota bacterium
GCAATCGCGGCACGGGCGCAATCCCGTGCCGGTTGCCCCCGAAAGTGAACTGCAGCCACTCTTACGATGGTAGGTCCCGTCTGCGGCCGGGTCAATGCGCTGTTTCCTTCGCCTCCGTGGCGGGGTCCGGCGTGGTCAGGACCGGCAGCGGTAATCACGGCTTTACGAAGCTTCATATAGAGGACTCGATATTAAAGACTAAAATGAACTCGGGCCGACACCTGGAAATTAGCGTTTCATAAACTCCGGTCCTCCCTCCCCAGTTGCTCGGAAAAGCGGTTTCGGCCAATGCCTTCGCGCGCGAGTAGTTTGTGGGGGACATGGAACTCGAACAACGGCGCATTATCTTAGTTCTTCGCTTTGACAAAGCACTACCTAAAACGAAAATCCGCGTGGGTGCGAATGATGCCAAGCCCATGAACCAGCTTCGGACGCTGACATGCTGCGGCATCTGCTGGAAACCAAGGGCATCACGCAGAGTAGACGACGCCGAACAAGGCTGGACGGGAGAACCCAATGATCGTGGTCCAGCATCTTCCGTGGTCGAGGATGCCGATCGGCCTGTATGAGGCATCGGAACACGGTACAATCAACATATGACGAATAGAACGATTTACAAATCTCCGGTACAGTCAGGCGGTGCTACGGCAGTCCCAGAGCCTGTAGCTGCCGGGACCGGCGAGTACGATGAGAGCGGCGTCGATCTCACGCTGCTGCGTTGGATGATCGGGCTTTCCCCGCGCCAGCGGCTAGTCATCATGGAACAGCACGCCCGAGACACCGAACGACTCCTCGAATATGGCCGAAGACACAGAGAAGCCAAAGCTCGTTCAGGTCGCTGAACATCTCCAGCGGCATGGCGTGGAATTCCTGGTGATAGGTGGCCAGGCTGCGGTGTTGCACGGATCGCCGCTGCCAACGTTCGATGTGGACCTTTGTTATCGCCGCATGGCCGAGAACCTTCAGAAGCTCGCGGACGCACTCCAGGAATTGCACTCAACACTCCGCGGTGCACCGCCTGATTTGCCGTTCCAGCTTGATGCGCAAAGCCTGGCTCTAGGGTCTAACTTCACATTCAACACGGATGTCGGTCCGCTTGATCTTCTCGGCTGGGTGGAGCCGTTCGGTCCTTATGAAAATTTGATCACACGGGCCGAGCGAATTGACCTCGGTTCGTGCACCGTGAACGTTATCTGCTTGGATGATCTGATCACGATCAAACGACACCTCAACCGACCAAAAGACCAGGTTGCCGCCGTGCAACTCGAATCACTCAAGCGGCTTCGCGAAAAAGGACCTTGATGCAAGTGCGTTACCTCTCGATCGCCGTCGTGTCGCGTCATGAAAGCGTCTGCCAACATTCACGAGAGATCACGGGTGTTGTCTGATTTATGCCTTTGGCTCTTAGGTCGGTTCGCCCCGAGGTGAGCATGCAGCCCGCCAGCGGCGCCCGCGCACCACAAGAACCAAAAGCCGAAATCATGCGGCATCCAAACAGTGAGAAACGCGGCCATAGTAGCCAACATAGCTCCCGCCATCCCCGCCGCAAGCGCGCCGCGACGTAAACCCTCTCCCCAGGCGTGACGAGCGTATGCCACTACCGACGTCACACCGACCGACACAAAAAAGAAGAGACCCAGCAGGCCAAATCGCAGGATTACGAGGATGTAGCAATTGTCTACCGAACGCAACCGCTGGAGTGCTTGAATGTGCTCTGAAGCGAACGGCACACGTGGAGGAAATTCGCTGGTTCTATCCGTCCCGAATCCCAGTAAACCGGCGTGTCCCATGGCTTTGCTGTAGACCTCGATCACGTATACGCGATGCATGGTGGAACTATACTCCACGCTCTCACCGCCAACTGCGATCTTTTGTCTCCGGCCCGCCTTCGTGCCTCCTTCCGTAAGATTTAGTCCATCGAGCACCGCTTGATAATTTATTACTAAGGCCAGCAGAGTCGCAAATCCGACGCCGAGTAAGATTCGGCGCCAGTGGGGCAACAATAGCACCGCGGAGGCGTACAACAAAACCCCCAAACCAAGCATCGGCGCACGCGATGCCGTACAGCAAACGCCAACACCGGCCACCACAGGAGCCACCCGCCACCACCGCGGTCCAGACTTCCTCATCGCGGCAGCGGCGCCGTACATCGTCCAAGGAAACAAGAGCATCTGCAGCATACCAAAGTAAATCGGGTTCATTACCGGGCCGTAGGCGCGCTTGATACCCCAGCGGCTTAGATCGCGTGGAGGGCCCTCCATCGGTCGAACCCCAAATGGCAACTCAAAAAGATTAAATTCAGTTATCGATTCCACGGCAGCCGAAACGGCAAATACCACGCAAACCACGAGAAACGTAGGTAAAAGGGCCCGAGCGTCCTCCCAGCTCTGGATCGCCACCCTACCTCCTAAATAAGGTACGACCCACTCTCCGTAGGCCTGCAACGGAACTCGCCAATCGAATCCATCATGCGACCAGTCGGAGGCCAAATGAGTTGCTACAACTCCAATTGCAGCAAAATCGACAAGCACCAGTTTCGTACGAAACATCGATTTGGGATGCACACAATACGCTCCTAAGGCTGCTATCCCGGACGCGATCCTCAGATCTACATCTAGGCCCCAAACATTGGCGGTTACCCAGGTGGGCACGAGCAGCGATAAGGCAGCAACTTGGCCCACAGCCTGATTCGGGCCAGCCTTCCATGCTCGCCAGACCAGAACCAATACCAGGAAAACGAAACAGGTACCCCACATAGCCGCCTTCTTGATATGTGACGTTAAGCGGTCGCAGCTATTCGCCCCACCGGGAATACAGTTTGTTCTTTCCTTTGGACCTGATGACTCACACACAAAACTAGGAGTATTGTGGGTATCACATCTAGAGCTGCCTTGATGATTCCCGTCCCTAGGTCATTGCCCAGCATTCCCATCGCGAGTCGCGACACGATAATCGTGTAGATGAGCATGGCGAATGCATTCGACTGCAGCGGATCGAAAATCAGAAATATAAATCGCAGTGCCATGCCGGCGAAAAACATACCGACACAGACTCCTACCCAGCCAAAGTTCATATACAACTCTGCAATCAATCCAGGTGGGATGGAATTGGCGCCTTTGGCATCCTGGCCGGCGAATACGGTTTGCATGATCAGAACGGGCATTTCAATCCACATCGGTTTGTCTCGCCACATGGAACGAGGTATGGGGGCCACCAACCATCCGTATAGCGATTCCCCATAGAGATATGGAACCGTATTGGGGACCGCGTTGATGATGTGCGCAGTTTTTGCAACATCCATGAAATCGCGACCCACTAAGGTTTGCTCCACTATATTTATGGCCCCGCCCCCGCTTTGAGATCGGTTTCCCAGCATCAGCGCAATGAGGACCACGGCAAAGACTGCCGGTATCAACACTTGATTATAGGTAATCTGTTTCTTTAACAAACACGCTATCACAATTGCGTCGACGACAATCAGCACGACGCCCGCCCGATTATCGATAAACAAAGGCACAATGAGGCTCTGCAGCCCTGTGATTGCGATCAAAATGCCCCACCCCGAGAAAAACGATCGTCGATTGGCAACCACCCAAGTGAGCATGGCGTAGAGCAAAAACTTTGAAATGTATGCACCCCGGTAGAAGTAATATTCGCGGGTATGCAGCCGTTCGGAAGCCCCCGAGTCCGCTTTTGCGAATCGCTTGCGCGAAAACTCCTCGATGTTGGAAAGGTCTGCACCAACCTCATTAACAAGCAGCGCGAAGAAGACTGTCGAGATCGGAACAATTAATAGTGCAAATATTAGAAGACGTTTGGGGTCCCATACCCGGTCGGTGAGCCGTTGGAGCCATACCGTGCTGTGGCTTGGTCGCGGTGCCAGGCAATATCCGATAACAAAGAACAACATCCCGGTACATACCACTCCCGTCCCGTAAAGTAACACCGTCGGGGTTTGGTTCATTAGCAACATCGATTGCACATAGGAACTTCGGGTGTCCATCGCAAGGATGTAAACGATCTTGAATGTCACTCCGAACAACACGAATGGGAGCACGAAAGTCAGCGGGCTCCAGACTCTATAATTCCGTTCCATGAAGATTGGCGCAGCCGTGGCAACGAATGTTAGAATTCCGAGTGAAAGTAAAGCCACTTCGTTTAAATCTGAGGCGACGGCGCCGCCCGCAACGGTGAGCGACAGCGTTATCCCAATGACGATAACTTTTAAGTACCACAGCGAGTTGATATTCATAAGGGACCGATAGGGCGGGATTGTGATGTTCTTCGATTTACGGCACACGGAGTGTGCCGAGTACAACTAGTTTGGCGACAAATGCGTGATGAGGCGGTCCCAAGCGGTAAGCATGCGCTGGCGACCATAAAGCCGATCGCCTACATCTTTCAAGGCTGTTCGTCTGGCCGGTGTCCATTTATCGCGTTCCATCCATGCATGATGGATCGCGGCGGCCAATGCGGCAGGGTCTCTTTGGGAGACCAAATATCCCAAATCGTGTTCGCGGATAGTGTGCGCCAGCTCGCTCTCTTCCTCGATAATCGCCAGAAGTGGACAGCCGGCGGAAAGATAAGTCATGCTCTTACTCGGAAATGCATAACGGAATAGGCCCGGGTACAGGGGAACCAATCCGATACTCGCATCGCGCATCGCTGCCCAAGCGGTCTCGATGGGTTGAAATGGCTCGAAAAATACTGTTTTGTTGTTCAGTTCACCGGCCAACTCAACCAATCGCGATTTGGCAGATCCTTCACCCATAAATACAAAATGGATTTCCTGTTCGTGACGAATTAAATGGGCAGCGCGAATTACCAAATCGAGACCTTGCGCACTCCCAATATTACCGGCAAATAGTACGCGAAAGACATTCGACGACGGCTGAAAACTTGGTGACCAGGCAGCTGCCCCTGATAAACTATCAAGCGGAGGGTTATTGATCACGACCATGTTGTGATCGGGCAAGCCGCGTGATTTAAGACTGGCGAGCATGTCCCCCGACAGAGCAACCACCCGTTCCGCCTTGCGGCACGTTCGTGTATCGGACCGAAGCATCATCTTATAGGCCCAACCAGCGCGTAATTTGCCGATCAATCTCGCACTTTCTGGATGGATGTCCTGGCAGTGAAACACGTAGGGAATGTTGCGAAGCCTGCGTATCAGTCGCAGAGCCACACCGTTAAGGATCGGCGGAAATGTGTTGGCAATTATTAGGTTGTATCGAGATCGCATGCAGACGTGACATACGGCACGAAGCAGGAACAACACTGCATTCGCAGCCCGAGTCGCTGTCCAGCGTTTCCTTTCGGGGAGCAACGGTACACGAATGACATCGACGCCACCAAGCACTTCCCGCCATGGTTGCCGATCTTGCTTTACATCGTTGTAGGAGGGCTGCGCCGTGTATACGACGACTTCATGCCCTTGTGACGCAAAGTGTTCTAGCATGATGCGCAAGATCTTGCCGTACGGAGTCGCATCTGGCCAGTAGTGGCGGTAGATTGCAAGAATTCTCACTTCGACACCGTCTGCCTACCCATTTCACTTGCCGCTTCAGTATTAGATGTATCCCAGTTCGATGAGCATCGGCTCGATGATGGATAGCACGCTTTCCTGTTGGCTTGAGGTTAGATTGCGCAATCCCTTGCCCTGGTTTTCTAGGGAAATATGTTCGTATCCCTGCGACTTGCATCCCGAGGGCTTTGCGCCGATATGATGCATGATCGCTTCGATGACCACTAAAGGGGAGGCGACAAACGTCTCGTATCGGACCTCAAATACCTGATTTTGCGGAACCGTCCTCAGCCCTTCACGCGAGCGTTCCACCGAGACAGCCCATTGGCGGGCACATACTTCCAACGTGCTTCTCTGTCCAAGATCTTCGGAAAGACCGTGATATACGGGTCCCCAGGAGCTGACTTTTTTTGTACCACGAGTCAGTGACCGGTACGCCGTTTTGAATGCGTACGACATCGCATAGCCCGGCGCGAGTGCCAACGGAAATGTGCGTGCCTTTTGAAAAATGTAACGCCAATCGGGTCGCGCAACCCATTGCCTGAACGCGGACTCAACGACGTCTCGACCGTCCCGAATCAGGTGAATGAACTTAGCCTGGGGAAAAACCTCGCGCACAAAAGGGACCCGCAAGCAATTCCCCACCGTTTTCTCGATTAAGAAAGGCTTTCCTGTGGAGAAGGCGTCGATCTGCCTCAAAATTTTTCGTCGGATCGACGGCGTAAGCTGCTCCAGAGTCAATTCGTCGTCCGGTGACTTCTCATTCCCAAGTCGCCAGATATAGCTGACATCGTAGGGTACGCAATCGATGTTCGGATCGCGGCTGATCGTATCCCGAAGTAACTTCGTTCCCGATCGCGCAGCGCCGATAACGATTACCGGTTGATAGTGATGGCTAGACATGTTGAATTCAAGTCACGGAAGCGACCGCTGGAGCCTTTGCATTACCTGCCTTAAGTCGCTCGAAAAAGTAGCCGCGATCATCCTGTACGATGTATCGATAACCCATTGCCTCGACCTGCGGAATATAGTCCTTTCCGGTTGGGGCCAAGTTGATATACCGGCACCCTCTTGCCATTGTTTCCGTCAGCCCTTGCAGAATGGGGATCTCCGAGCCGTTGGTCGTGATGCAGATCATCTTCGGTGCCGTAACACCGAGCCTTCGCAAAATGTTATCGACCGTGTCCACCTCGATCGCATATCGAGTGTAGTTTGCAAAATCGACAGGCGTCTCCAGGACCTCATGCGCATCACGCACCAAATTTGAGGCCGGGTGATCTGGATTGGATAGGAATTCCAAGGTGGTCTTTTTGTTCCAGGCACCGCTTCTTATGAGCGTAATGTTGTGTAACTGATACTTGTCTATGACCCCCTGCAATGCATCACAGTTGTATTTGTCCGCTTCAATGACGATGACTCGCCCCTGCGGAACAAACATGGATAAGTGAATCGCCCGAGATCGACCGCTATATAGAATGTCGCGGGCACTACCGATTTGAACTACGGTGTCCGTTGGCTGGAGAAACCGATAGGGTGCTAGTTTGCGGCGAAACGATGAGCCCAACCGGTACTTAAACCGGAATGGCACCAGATTCATCGTCATGTTGAATAGGCGAGTTGCAACCCGGCCAAGTTTTGGTGGCAGCATGTACCGTACGCGGCGACCTATGCCTCGTTCATCAGAAATATCCATGTTGTGCATCCGTTATGCTTGAAAGACCAGGGAAAAGTTCAGCGTGGCTTGCGGACCACTGCCGCATCAGCGGGTGGTTGGACGCTATAGTCTGAACAAAGTTGTTGGACGACCTTGATTACGTGATCTTGTTCGTCCTCACGCATACTGGGGAACATCGGCAGGCTAATCAAACGTGCCCATTCGGCAGTCGCGATCGGAAGCTGACTCGGCGTCCACTCAAAAGTCTCGTAATAGGGATGTAGATGTAAAGGCCGCCAATGAACGGCGGTTCCGACACCATTTTCACGCAACAGATCCAGGAAGATGTTGCGGTTCATCGATGCTGCCAACTTTTCAAGTCTCAGCCGAATGGGAAACAAGTGCCACGAGTGAAGACGGTCATGCAGATCCACGGGCAGTTCAATTTCAGCAACGTCACTCAAGCACTCGCGATAGCGGCGGGCTATGGCTTCGCGATCGCACCGCAAATTTTCGGCGCGCTCCAATTGACGCAAGCCAATCGCCGCTGCGATATCGGTAAGGTTGTATTTGTAGCCAGGTGCCAGAATGCGGTAATCCCAAACACCGCCTCCGGAGTATCGATTCCAGGCATCATGCGACAGGCCATGCAACGACATCTGCCGGATTCGTTCTGCTAATTTAACGTCGTCGGTGACCGCCATACCACCTTCACCTGTGGTAATCGTCTTGTTGGCGTAAAAAGAGAAGCACGTCACGTCGGCTGTATTTTGCCCGCACTGTCGCCAGGGTTGACCCGAGTCGCAGCGGAACGCCGCCGGAAAGGAGTGCGCAGCGTCTTCAATGACCCACAATCTATGTTGATTCGCAAACGACCTCACTTCGTCCATGTCCATCATCAATCCGCCGACATGCACCGGAATCATGCCCACGACAACCAAATTTCGATCAAATGGAAGTCGCCCAGCCTTCAGATCGTCGACTTTTTTCTCCGCGTCCGCCAGATCCATGTTGAGCGTAATTGGATCGCAGTCGACTAAGATGGGAATGGCTCCTTGATATCGCACTATTTCAGCGGTGGCCGCAAAAGTCAGGGTGGGCACAAGCACTGCCTGATTAACTCCCAATCCCAGTGCCTCGGCTGCCAAGTGCAGCGCCGCCGTACAGGAATTCAGAGCGACCGCATATTTGGCGCCCACACTGGCGCCAAATGCCTGCTCAAATTCCTTGGCGCGGGGACCTGTCGTCAACCAACCCGAACGCATAACGGCGACTACCTCATCAATTTCCCGCTCGGAAATGGACGGACGGAAGAACGGCACGTTCAAGCGAACTTCCTGTTTAGGCTCAGTGATCATTTTCCATTCCTCCGAATTACAAGAGCAAATCCCATAATACGACGATACTCCAAACGCCCTAGGTCACACCGGCAGTTCACGTGAGCTTGTTTTCGCGATGATTTTCGAATTGCTTGCCGAAAAGCGATCCGCCGCAAGACTGAAAACGGTTTGCAATACAATGGACAAATCCAAGCACAACGACGACCGCCGCACGTACTCCTTCGCCAGTTGTATTTTCTCAGGCAGCACCCGATTGACATATTCTTCTTCCGGATTAACCGCCTGCCCCAAAATGGCTGCCTCGTCTCGATACTTGATGGAGGCCAGATCGGTGATTCCGGGTCGAACGCGGAGAATGCTCTCATAGTCACTGCGGAACAACTCCACATAATAGGGAACTTCGGGGCGAGGTCCCACGAAACTCATCTCGCCTTTTAGAACGTTTAATAACTGCGGTAGTTCGTCCATTTTGGTTTTGCGCAGCAATCTTCCCAGGCGCGTGATGCGGGGATCTTCCCCACACGTAATTGAGCCACCTTTTAGCGGAGCGTTTTCAACCATCGTGCGAAATTTGTAAATGGAAAATGCCTGAAAGTTCTTTCCAACCCGCTTTTGCAGAAACAAAACCGGCCCGGGCGAACTTAGCTTGACGAGAATTGCCGCGAACAGCATTAGCGGTGAGCACAACGCTAAGCCGATGCCCGACATCAAAAGGTCTATCGATCGCTTGATCATTCAAGTCTTTCGCCAAACGTTCCGGTTCACATAGTCTGTGTAGCTAATCAGGATTCGTACGACCTTGGCCGACACATTGGGCACTTGGTAGTCCGAAACCATACGTAGATCGCGATCCGGCCCCCGAGATTGCTTGGCGAGAACTTGGAGAGCGTCTTGTATCCGCTCCCACTCTAAGCCGGTCATCATGACAGCGGCTTGTTCCATTCCCTCCGGACGCTCATGCGCATTGCGGATATTCAATGCGGGGAAGTTCAAGATGGAAGACTCTTCGGTGATCGTACCACTGTCGCTCAGTGCCGCTCTGGAGTGCATCATCAGGTGAACGTAATCGCATAACCCCATTGGCTTCATCAGTCGTACGAGCTCATGCACCTGAACACCCTCGGCATCCATTCGATTACGGGTCCGCGGATGCGTCGAGACAATGACCGGCAAACCGTATGATTC
>JANNPR010000851.1:0-3399 GCA_031400345.1 Planctomycetota bacterium
GGCGCGCCCCGTACGGACCGAAATTCCCGACGAGTTCGAAACGTCAGTGAACGTACCGTCACCGGCGTTGTGGTACATCACCCCCTTTTCCGGTTCGACGCTGCTGGGGCTGCAGTAGAGTCGCACATTGCGCACCCGATCGCCGCAGAATCGGTTAGTTTCAAACGTCCACTTACCGTAATTGCAGACATATAAATCTGCGTAACCATCCGCGTCGAAGTCCGCGAAGGCCACACTCGTAGTCCACAGCTCGTCAGCCACTCCCGCGTGATTCTGTGCGAGAAATGTGCCATCCCCTTGGTTCCGCAACAGACAGTTGGCATCGAAGCATCCCAGATAGACATCGGGAAATCCGTCGGAATCATAATCCCCAACCGCGATCCCAGCCGTGTAGCCGTTGAAGCCAAGGCCGCTCTCCGCAGTCACATCCGTGAATTCCCAGTCTCCCACATTTCTAAAGAGTTGATTGACTGGTTCACGGCGACTTAAGTCAATCGGAAAGGACCTACCGGTTCCGAAATAGACGTCTTGTCGACCGTCCAAGTCGAAATCGATGGCTGCCAACCCACTCCCGTTCGCTGCCGGAAACGGCTTTTCGGCTGAGGCACCTGAAACTTGTTGGAATGTGATTCCGGACTGAGCCGTCATGTCGCGAAACCAGGTCTCGCTTTGAGGAACCGAAGTACTAGTCAAGGCCCCTGGTCGCCGCGATTCGGCGAGCGAGCTAGACGTTTGGATAGATGGCGGCAAACGAGTTTGGGGAGGACCAGCTGAGTTGTTACATCCTGGTACCGCAAGCAACAGGGCCACCAGGCACAACGTGGTGCCAAATTGGTCATTGGTCATTGGTCACTGGTCATTGGTCATTGGTCATTGGTCATTTGTCATTGGTCATTGGTCATTGGTCATTGGTCATTGGTCTGAGTCATTGGTCGTTGGTCATGGTGAGTCTCCTAATCGGTCGACCTGCTTCTCAGGTGTGGCTCTTGGCGACGATTCCCACTGGCGCACAAACTCCAATTGCCGGCGGCTAATCCTCCAGCTAAAAAGATAAACTCGTTCATCTTCAAATACCCAGTAACCATCAGCAATATTCTCCACAAATGATAAGTGATATGTGACAACTCACCAATGACAAATGACAAGTGATAAAAGACAAAAGACAAGTGACAAATGACCAAAGGAATGTTTTGTGAAATTGCATTTTTTAGGAGCTAACCGGCAGGTGACCGGCTCACGCTACTGCTTGGAAGCAAGTGGTAAAAAAGTAATGATCGATTGTGGCATGTTCCAAGAGCGGCAATTCCAGGGTCGAAATTGGGCCCCTAGCCCGATTCCGCCGCACGAAATCGACGCCATGCTGCTGACGCACGTGCATATCGATCATCTAGGACTGATTCCTAAATTGGTCAATGAAGGTTTTCGAAATCCGATCTATGCGACTCGTCCGTCGGTTGAACTGGCGGAGATCATGCTGCGTGATTCAGCCCAGATCCAGATGGAAGACGCGGCTTACAAACGCCATCGACATAGTAAGGAACTGCGACACGCGACCGGAAACGAGGTCTCGGGGAATTCCGCCGAACCAGTTTATACGGTCAGTTCGAAATTCACTGAAAAGAACACGAATTCAGCTCGGCCATTGCGAGCCGAGTTGCCCCTGAATACCGAGAGGCCTTTATATACCGATGTCGATGTTGACCAAACGCTACCTCTGTTCCGAGCCGTACCGTACCTCAAATCGATACGAGTCACCGAAGACATTGAGGTGACGTTTCACGATGCGGGGCACATTCTCGGATCGGCCATGCTGGAAGTCGTCGCCTCGGAACATGGTAAAAGCTCGAGAATTTTGTTTTCCGGCGACATCGGTCAGTGGAACAAGCCGCTCATTCGCGATCCCACACTTTTCGATCACGCCGACTACGTAGTCATGGAATCGACGTACGGAGATCGCGACCATGAAAGTGCTGGCGAAGTCGAAACGCAATTGGCCGACGTTATCAATGAGACTGTTCGCCGAGGCGGAAATGTTGTAATCCCGACGTTTGCGGTCGAACGAGCTCAAGAGTTGATGTACTTCATCGGCCGACTGGTCCACGCGTCGCGAATTCCTGAGATGCCGATTTATTTGGACAGTCCAATGTCGGTCGACGTGACGGAGATATACCTGCGTTGTCAGGATTGTTTCGACACGGAAACGATTGCGCTGATGACATCGAAACAACCCCCCTTGAGATTCCCTGGCCTAAGATTCGCCAGCACGGTGCAAGAATCGCAAGCGATCAATGGAGTAAAACGGCCGTGCATTATCATGGCTTCATCGGGTATGTGTAATGCCGGTCGCATCAAGCATCACTTGCGGCGCAACATCAGTAGACCAGAATCGACGATTCTATTCGTAGGCTTTCAAAGTCAGGGAACTCTGGGACGCCAGATTGTAGATGGGGCGAAGTACGTGCGGATTCATGGCCGTGAAAGCCGAGTGCTCGCACAAGTTTCACGAATTTTTGGCTTCTCCGGACATTCCGATCGAAGTGGCTTAGTTCGGTGGATTAGCCATTTGAAGCAACCACCACGCCATATCTACTTGACACATGGCGAATTGCAGGCCGCATTATCCCTGGAGGCGTACATTCGCCAGACTTTGGGCTGGAGCGTCTCGGTTCCGGAGTTCCAAGAGTGCTTGGATCTATGTTAGAGGTTAGAGGTTAGAGGGGCATCAGACGCGGAGCCTCACCTTCGACCTCTCGTACTCGTACTCGAATGGGCCATAGAGTACGAGTACGAGTATGAAGGAACAATGTGCTTAACAGTTACGTTCCTGGATGCCGCCCGCTGTACGACGGCGGCGCATGCTCATCACACTAAAGAAGGCGACGGGGGTATCCGATCTGTCTTGCTTACCAGGGTGCGGCGACGCCGCTGCAACCATCCCTCACCTAAAACCGTGAGAGCTACGCGATCTTCCAGGTTCGGGCGAAAAATAGTGAGGATCAGAGACGGAAGGTACCAAGCCATATACAGACCGCCGCCGAACCCATGCCAAAACTGGGTCGCGATCATCACCGCACTCGTGCAGCTTAGGAGCGTGCCCAGATTCTTACGCGCTGGCCAAATGGCAAAGCTCACACTTAGCAGCGCGAACGCTGTGAGTACGGGAATTCGATATTGCGGCGACCATCCCAAGCCCCAAATCCCATCCAAGCCGTCCAGCTTGGGAGACCAAATGCCCAGCATCCCTCGGAAGTTCCTCCAAAATTCGATCACATTTGACGAGCGAAAGATCAGAAGGAACGCATTAAATCCCAGCATGCTTCCCACTCCAGATAGGAAGCGCGCCAGCCCCCGTTGCCAATAAAAACTTATCCAAAGGGGCAAAAGAAAAATCGGATAGTA
>JANNPR010000872.1:0-2220 GCA_031400345.1 Planctomycetota bacterium
CTTACGTCTGGGCAAAAAGGGCGAGCCCGTCGTTCATAACTCCGAACCACGATTTATCCTGGGGCAGGCGATTGAGTTTCGGCGTGGTACGGATGTGGGATTGGTTTCGACCGGTACGATCCTTCCCAACGTGTTGGTAGCGGCAGATCGATTGGTTGAACGGGGTATTTCTCCCTACGTCGTTCACATGCATACCGTTAAGCCGCTCGATGTGGAAACGCTGGAAAACTTGGCTGCGACTTGCCGACTGCTGGTGACGATTGAAGAACACAGTATGCTCGGCGGATTGGGCGGTGCCATTGCGGAGTGGCTGAGCGGCCGTCCATTGGGTGGCACGTCCCTGAGTCGCGAGCAATTGGGTGGCACGTCCCTGAGTCGCGAGGAACGAGCGTCGAAGGGCGTGGGACCTGAGTGTCACGTCCCTGAGTCGCGAGGACCGCGCGTCGAAGCGCGTGGGACCTGGCAAAAAGACCCGCCTTTGAGAACGGTAGCACTGTTAAGACTGGGAACGCCGGACGCCTTCCTTCACAAAGTTGGCAGCCAGACTTATGTTCGTAAACAAGTGGGCTTGGATGCGCAAACGATCGCGGAGAAAGTCGAGGAGGCGCTGCACAACCTGCCATCTTCAGAGACAGCAAGCTGAGAGGTTGCACATATCGAAGTCCAAAGTGTGCCACATAATCAGGCAGCCGCCGGCGTTGGCTAGGATTACGCGACGGCTCGTTCGGCGGCAAGCCAGTGCTGAACACCGCGTGACAACTGCTTCACACTGGCTTGCCGCCGAAAAGGTCTTGCTGGTATCAACGCCAACTCCGGCGGCTGCCAGTGGCACGCTGATCCACCTTTTCGGAAGAGTCGAACTGCTACGGCACGCCTCCTACGCCCTCCCGCTTTTAAACCATGCCCGATAGAATAGCGAGTTTCCTTACCGCAAATTCCTGTTTGACCGAGATACAACCATGAAGGCGATTGCCGTAAAGCCGGGAAAACCCCATAGCGTGCATTTGACGGATTTGCCCAAGCCCAGCGTTCATGAGGTGAAAGACGGTCGTGGCATTTTGGTGCGAGTACTCAAGGTTGGGGTGGATGCCACCGATCGTGAGATTAATGATGCTCTGTACGGCAATTCCCCACCAGGATTCGATTTTTTAGTGTTGGGTCATGAATCATTTGGGGTTGTCGAAGAGGTCGGGCCCCAGGTCCGCAGCGTTAAACCTGGCGATTATGTGACGGCCACCGTGCGCCGGCCGGGCGGATCGATCTATGACCAGATCGGCACCTACGATATGACCAGCGAAGAGATTTACTTTGAACGAGGCATCAATCTGCTACATGGGTTCTTGACGGAATTCTATGTGGATTCTGAAGAGTACATTGTCAAAGTCCCACCCGGCTTGAAGCATCTTCACGTGCTTATGGAACCAATGAGCTGCGCGTCGAAGGGAGTACAACAAGCCTACGAAGTGCAACGCCGCATGCGCGTGTGGCGTCCCAAGATCGCATATGTAATGGGTGCGGGTCAGATCGGTCTGCTGGCAACTCTGACGCTTAAACTTCACGGGCTCGAAGTCTACACCATGGCCCGCTCGCCGCCGACCACGTTGAACGCGTCCATCGTCGAAGGTCTGCAAGCCACCTACGTCAGCACCTCCCAGACACCACTCGCCGAGTTGGCTCGCAAGGTTGGCAAAGCTGACCTAATCGTCGACGCCACCGGTAGCAGCGCCGTAGCTTTCGACAGCATGAAGTACCTGGGACACAACGGAGTGCTAGTCTGGACGAGCATCACTGGCGGAAACCGAAATACGGAGGTTCCCTCGGACAAGATTAACATTGATTGGGTACTGGGTAACAAACTCCTGCTCGGTTCGGTAAACGCAAACCGCGAGCATTTCGAGTCGGGAATCAAAGACTTGGCGCTCGGCGAAGTCATGTACCCCGGCGTAATCCAAAAGATTCTGACAAGTCCAGTAAATGGTCTCGACAATTATCAGGAGATGATGCGAATGCTAGTCGAGGAAAAAACCGCACTCAAAGTTTACGTCAATGTTGCTGAAGAGTAGTCATTTGTCATTTGTCATTTGTCATTTGTCACTTGGAAATGCTTGTCTATATTTTCTGATCTCAAGCATTGAGTACATCTAACCCTACACTAAATGACAAGTGACCCAGTAAACCAGTAACCAGTGACAAGTGACAAGTGACCAGTGACCAGTGACC
>JANNPR010000873.1:0-3611 GCA_031400345.1 Planctomycetota bacterium
CGACGCCGGCATTGGTGCGTGCTTCGGTGATTTTCAAGGTCACCATTTGCGCGAGCAATTCGGAGGGGCAGTGGGCAGACAAAGTGGTGTTCGCACGCTGGTCCGATCCTAGAAGTTCGCATCCGACCGCTCCGTGCTTACGCCGCGGTGCGATGCGCGGGGGACTGACAAAGGTTTGCCAGCTCTGTGGATATGGCTGAGTCAAATTCGTGCTGGATTGCTTCCAGTATGGCGGCCACCAAAAGCCCATCCATCAGCCGGTGATCATAGGCGATGGTGAATTTGCAGCGTCCCCGTTCGTCGATTGGACCGTATGTAATCGTCGAAGTCAGAATCGAAGGCGGTTGTTGAATGGAGGCTCCACGTGCGGAAATGGTGGTCAAGCCAAACGTTCCGACGCGTCGCGATCGGCGTATTCCATTCAACCATAATGACATCCACCAAACTCCGCGACGAACGATCGCTGGCCAATGGCTCAGGCGATATTGTCTGCGAAAGGCGATCTCAGGCGGTTCGGTTTGATACGCATTCAGTTGACGCTGTAGCTCGTCCAATGACAAAGATTCTGGCCGCGTAAAGCGTCCGAAGAACAACCACGATTCACCGGCAATCTGACGAGTTACGGCCAACATCGCCACGGAATACGGATGCTCATAGATATGGGGCCAGGGCCAAGGCATGTACGTTTGACGCAATACGGGATATCGCGACGCAACGCTAGCGTACGCTTTGACAAATAAGACCGGCCAAGAAATGCGGACCCGCGTGCGGTTTCGCAGCTCGGCTACCCGCGCCAGGTTCAGTTCGCGATCGTGGGCGCAGCTCGGAACTAACCGATTAAGGCGTAACAAATCGCATATTAACGCGCGGCTTCTGGGCACTGGAATGCATTTGGAATGCAATGGCTCCGCGAGTGACCCCGTAGGCTGTTGTCCGACCAACTGGGATACATCGGTACCTTCCGGGTCCGACGCAAATGGGACGAGGTAACCCACGCTAGCAGGTCTCCGTGAAATACTGCACAAAATAGATGAGGCTTTTCGGGCTGATTATCGGCAATCGCTCGGCGAAACTTGAAGTTTCTATTTTAAGTTTTCCTGTTTGGATGGTCAGTGTCCAGGAAAATAGCGAAGATTAGTTGTTCCCGATCTTTTTCCCGCTCAAGGATTCCGGTCGGCAACGAACTTAGGACAGTCGAATTAGAGCAGATGTGTAATTCAGATAGGGCCATCGGACGGATCCGTCGCGTCCGACCGATCCGTCCGATTCGTGACGGCACCGGATGCCGTGTTGCCCCGAACCCCGAAAACTGAAAACTGCCCTTCAATTGACCCGTCCCGTTTGTGCGGCTAGCATCAAGCGCTACGCGGAGTCTGATGGTGTTACTCGATCGCCAAAATGTACCCCGAACCCCGAACCCCGAACCCCGAAACCCGAAACCCGAAACCGTAGCTCGGCCACGCCCTTCGACGCTCGTTCCTCGCGTCTCAGGGACGTGCCACCCTGAATCTTGAACCCTGAACCCTGAACCCTGAACCCTGAACCCTTCCCCATAGCCTACCTATGTCGATCTTCGCGCGAGCATTAATACCGGTTCCCTTGGTATGCGCCTTGGCAACTGCGTTATTGGCCGAAGAATCGACCCCATCGGCCGATGACATCAAATTCTTCGAGTCCCACGTCAGGCCCGTGCTTGTCGAGAATTGTTTTCGATGTCACGGCGAAAAGAGTCAAAAGGGCAAGTTGCGGCTCGACTCGCGAACGGCACTGCTGGCTGGTGGAGAGTCGGGGCCGTGCATTACGCCCGGCAAGCCTGACGAGAGCCTACTCGTGGAAGCGATCAACTACGCTTCGGTGGAGATGCCGCCGGATGGCAAGCTAAAACCAGAAGAGATTGCGGCGTTAACCGAATGGGTACGACGGGGGGCGCCTTGGACAGCGACTGTCGGAAGCAACGATTCCGGAGTTCGTAAGATCGGCAGGATTACGGATGAAGACCGATCGTTTTGGTCCTTCCGCCCACTCCAGCGTGTCAGTCCACCGCGGATGCAAGACGACGATTGGTGCCGAACCGAAATCGATCGCTTCGTTTTCCAAAAGATACGAGAAGCTAACCTGCGCCCCGGCCCGGAGGCCGACCGGCGAACGCTAATACGTCGGGCCTACTTTGATTTGGTTGGAATACCGCCGTTGCCAGCGGAGATCGACCAGTTTGTGGCGGATCCATCGGCCAATGCCTACGAACGAATGATCGATCGCTTGCTCGACAATCCCGGTTATGGAGAACGATGGGCGCGGCATTGGCTTGACCTGGTGCGTTATGCTGAGTCCGACGGCTTCAAGCAGGATGCTTATCGCGCTGAAGCTTGGCGCTACCGTGATTACGTTATAGGGTCATTTAACGAAGACAAGCCGTACGATGAATTTGTGCTAGAGCAACTAGCGGGCGACGAGGTGGCCCCAGGCGATCTGAAAGTTTTGCCCGCTACATCCTACCTTCGTCATTGGATCTACGAGTACAACCAACGGGATGTGCGAACGCAGTGGCACAATATCCTCAATGATGTCACCGATGTCACAGCCGAAGTGTTTTTAGGCGTCAGCTTGGGTTGCGCCCGTTGCCACGACCATAAGTTCGATCCCATTTCCCAACGCGACTATTTTCGGTTTCAAGCTTTCTTTGCACCGCTGTTACCTAGAGACGACCTATTGCTAGCGCCGGAATCTATGGTCGCGGAATACCGCGAACGCTTCGCAGCCTGGGAAGGTCAGACGGCTGATTTGCGCCGTGAGTTGGATGAACTGGAGCGGCCTATCCGTCAGTCGGTGGCGGATGCGGCGATTAACAAATTCCCGCCTGACATTCGGCCTCTGCTACGTAAGGCGGCCAGTGAGCGTACGGTATACGAACATCAACTCGCCGAATTAGGCTACCGACAAATCACGGAAGAGCTGAACAAGCTGGACTTTGCCAAGAAGCTTAGCGGAGATGCGAAGCAGCGTTGGGAGATTCTTAAGAAGGAATTAGCTGCCTTTGACAAGCTCAAGCCAGCTCCTTTGCCGGCTGCATTTACCGTCACGGATGTCGGTGTAGCGGCCGCCGCGACCCATATTCCCGGCGACCCGATGCAGGAGGATATTTCACCCGGCGTGCTTAGCATCTTTGATCCTGCTCCATTGGCGATAGCGACTCCAGCGGAAGGTCAGAATTCGACGGGTCGTCGCTCGTCCGTGGCCCGATGGATCGTGCGTCCTGATAACCCATTGACGGCACGGGTCATCGTCAATCGTGTTTGGCAGTATCATTTCGGTCACGGTATCGTTGGCACTGCCAGTGATTTTGGCCAATTGGGGGACAGGCCGACTCATCCAGAGTTGCTCGACTGGCTGGCTGAGGATTTCGTGGCAAACGGTTGGAAATTCACACGACTACATCGGTTGATCATGACGTCTTCAGTCTATCGACAAGCCTCGACTGGACCGATCAGGGAACCCGGAGTGATCAGTGACCCTGAAAACCAGTGGCTAAGTCGCGTCATTCCGCGAAGGTTGCAGGCGGAGCAAATTCGAGATGCGATGTTGTCTGCGTCAGGCGAGTTGGATTCGCGTCG
>JANNPR010000886.1:0-3078 GCA_031400345.1 Planctomycetota bacterium
CTACATCGCCCACCAATTTGAATTGGTTCGTTGGTTGATTTTGAATGTTCCTTAACAGTGAGATTCGCACGTGACTCGAGTCCGATTGCTACCTTGGGAATACGGCGTGCGGAATTTGTTCCGTCGGCCGACGCGTAGTGCGCTTACGCTTGTAGCGCTGTCCACGGTCGTGTTGCTAGTGCTTGTAGTGGTTGGCTTTATTCGCGGGCTTGAAAAGTCACTATCCGTAAGCGGCGATCCGGGTGTGGCATTGGTTTATTCAATGGGAGCAGCTGCGGATATCGAGAATTCCGCGATCCCCGCCAGGACCGCGTCCTTGTTGTCCGCCAGTCTCGAGGGGATCGATCGCCGATATGGCGTAATCTATGTCTCTCCCGAAATGTATATCGGGACCAAGGTACAGATTGACGAAGGTAGTCCCGGCATGTTTGGAATCGTGCGCGGCATTACCACGGTCGCACCACTCCTGCGACGTCAGGTGCAGATGATCGAGGGGAACTGGCCCGGCCCCGGCGAAATCCTGGTCGGACGACTCGTTGCGGCCAAACTAGGCTGTCATGCCGAGAGCCTCCAATTGGGCGAGACGATTCGCTTCGACGGTCGCGCCTGGAAGATTAGCGGACGATTCAAGGCTGCCGGCGCCGCGTTTGAATCAGAGATTTGGGCACCATTGGCCGACTTGCAAACGGCTCTCAAGCGTCAAGACTTGAGCCTCGTAGCCGTCGGTATGGGTCACCAGGCAACCATTGCCGATGTCGAGCTATTTTGCAAAGAGCGTTACGACCTGGAGCTCCAGGCGATTGGTGAGACTGCCTACTATGCGTCTTTGCAAAAGCACTACCAGCCCGTCCGCTTGCTCGGATGGGTTGTCGTGCTGCTCGTGGCGGGAGCAGGCGTGTTCGCCGGGCTGAACACAATGTACGGCGCAGTCGTCGGACGTGTTCGTGAGCTCTCGACGCTACAAGCCGTTGGCTTTCGGCGCCGCGCGATTGTTCTAAGTCTGATTCAAGAAGCGACGCTGCTGTCGATGGCCGCGTCGCTCGTCGCCGCCTGGACAGCCCTCTGGCTAGTCAACGGCACGGCGGTGCGATTCACCATGGGTGCATTTTCACTTCGGGTCGATAGTACAGCGATCCTAGTCGGCTGCGCAACGGGACTTGCGTTGGGCCTGGTCGGTGCGATTCCGCCAGCGATTAAAGCCATGCGTTACTCGGTGGTCGAGGGCCTTAAAGCGGTTTAATTTTTTTCTACCCAAAGATTTTTATCGCGTTCCTGCGAATGACCCCTAGCAGACGGTAAGACGACCATGACAGCACAAGTTGATCTCAAACAGTTGGCAGTCAATCGTCCTGACCCCGCCGCTCGTCCACTCGTTCGAAAGCGGGCGTGGCTGGGCCGTTGGGGAGTTCCTGTAGCCATTATCGCTGGTTTCTCGGGCGTTATTGGCTGGTCGGCTGGTGATCGCTTGCTGCCTTCAACGCCGGTGACAATCGTACCGGTAATTTTAATGAGGGCCGAAGTACAGAGCGCCGGTACAACGTTATTTCAAGCGGCAGGTTGGATCGAGCCGCGGCCGACGCCCGTAATGGCCACAGCACTCTTGGAGGGCGTCGTCGAAAAACTTTTGGTGACGGCGGGCCAAGACGTTGTTGTTGACGAGCCACTCGCCCAACTTTACGACGCTGATGCTCGCATCGCGGTGCGCGAAGCGGACGCGGCCAAGCAACTTCGTCAAGCGGAACTGGATTTAGCGCAGGCGGGGCTTAAGGCAGCTCAGGCGAACGTGGATCAACCCGTTCACTTGGAAGCGGCCCATGCGGAAGCGGAAGCAGCCTTAGCCAGGCTCCGCACGGAGGTCAAAAACCTGCCATTCGCAGTGCGTGCCGCAGAGGCCCGCCTGCGACTGGCGCGGCAGGATTTGGAGGGCAAGAAGAGTGTGTCCGAATCGCTGCCTGGTCGCTCAATCCAAAAGGCGCAGAGCGAATTCGACGCCGCCGGTGCCACCCTCGACGAATGGAGGCAGCGAGGCCCGAGTTTAGAGGCCGAGCTGAAGGCATGGCAGCGGAAATGCCACGCTCTCCACAGTAAGCTCAGGCTCAAGACCGACGAAATGCGGGAATTGGAAGAGGCCAGGGCAAACATCGCAGCTGCCAATGCTCGATTCCTACAAGCCGAATTGGCCGTTGAATCGGCGAGCTTGCGTCTAAAGCGTATGACCGTTCGTTCGCCGATCAACGGCCGAATTCTGACGCTCCATGCGCAACCGGGACAACGGCTGATGGGAATCAATGGTGCCTCAGAACGAGATGCCGCCACGGTCGTCAGCTTGTACGATCCTCAGCAGCTTCAGGTGCGAGCCGATGTGCGGCTGGAGGACGTTGCCCAAGTGCAAGTCGGCCAACCCGTGCAGATCACCACCGCCGCACACGGGAAGCCGCTAGCCGGCAAAGTGCTTGCCATGACTTCCGTGGCCGACATCCAAAAGAACACACTCCAGGTCAAGGTGTCCATCGACGTACCACCGGCGGTCATTAAACCCGAGATGTTGGTGCAGGTCGTGTTCCTCGCGCCAGACGCTCCGGATAGTGAATCCAACAAGGACCAAGAGCCGTTACGCGTGCTTGTTCCTCGTGAAGTGGTCGAGACGACCGAAAATGGTGCGGTCGTGTGGTTAGCCGATGCGGGCGCTGGTATCGCACATCGCAAGTCGGTGCAGCTCGGACGGGCAGGTACAGATCAGCTCGTTGAAGTGACGCAAGGCCTAACCGCACTCGACAAGCTCGTCTCGGGCGGTCGCGACGGGTTGTCCGATGGAGCCCGCATACGGATCACCGGCGAAGACCACACGAGGGGAACTAATGTGTCGGTATACCACCGTACGTCGAGTGACAAAAAATGACGACAGATGACTCCGCCAACCGCCAACATAACGTCAATGATTCCAAAACTCGGTTGCGTCACAATTAGGCTATTTTTCGGGGCATGGAACAGGCTTGATTCATTTGGTGTAAGTAGTCTCACCCCGTTGGAACGGAACGTCGTTTCTACATTGTTTTCCAGCCCGGAGGGCGACATTTA
>JANNPR010000918.1:0-4124 GCA_031400345.1 Planctomycetota bacterium
TGCGCGCCATGCCACTCGATCGATCGAAGAAGATTCTTGCGGAGTTCAAAAGTGACGAAGAAGCTCAGACGCTTCATCAGATCCTCGTGGAGCTTGGCGACCTGGCCGAGAGGCCATCCGCCACTTCACAACGCTAAGGAATTTGCATGCGATTGCTGCTAGCAGCTTTGGTGTACGTTGGCGTGGCAACCATCGCCAGCCAGACGGCGTTGTTTGGTGTCCTGTGGGGGAAAGGGCTCCTCACGAGAGAGAAGTTGACTGACATGCTATCCGTTGCTCATGGCGTTGATCTAGCCAGCATTCGTCGCGACTTGACACCGCCAGCCGATGAAGACGTTGGAGAGCGTCGCTCACTCCAACAGACTGTCGAAGCGCGCAACTTACTGCACTTGGACTTAGACCTGCGCGAGATCGGTGCCGATAAAGGATGGAGCGAAATGCGTGAATTGCGTCGGCAACTTGAGAACGACAGAGAAAACTATCAGATACTCAAGGCCGCTTTTGATGACCGCCTCGTTCAATTGCAACAAGCGGGCACCGATCCCGAATTGCGAGAGTTGCAGATAAGACTCGAGACCATGAACCCTAAACAATCCAAAGAGCAAATCCTGAGAATTTTGGATGACGAGGAGATTGGCGAAGACAGAGCGCTCAATCACGTCGTCAACATGGTCAAGAGTATGCCCTTAGAAAGACGAAAAAAGATTCTCGCAGAGTTTAAAGCGGGTGACGACGCCAAAAGACTGCATGCGATTCTAAAACGAATTCGACAGGGCGCGCTGGATGTGAAATTGATCAAGGAGACTCGAGATCGGGTTACGCGTTCTGCGACTCCCCAGCCTTAAGAGCTAAACTAAAAATAAAAATGGCCGCGATTCCCGTACACAATTTGAATCTTACGAATGCAATTGATGCGTTTCTCGTGCAGCCCCAAGCGTCGCAGAAACCGAACTCGGACGATTCCTCATTTGCCGATTCGCTTCGTCAACCAAGTTCGCTAACGAACCAATCTTCCATATCCCAGCAAGATTTAAGTTCTCCGCCAGCCACGCAGACAGGAAAAACAGATCGCGCTGAGTCCACCAACACAAGTCCGGAAAGTACAGCTGGAGACGCACCCGGCCAGGACCAAGTCGACCAAAACATAGAGGTCGACAACGATGGAAAACCTGACACTTCCGAGGAATCTCTGTCACAACAGAGTGATTCTGACGAGAAAGAAGATGCCATCGCGATAGCGGCGGAAGAGGTCTTACGCGGGCTGGGTATAAAAGCAATCAGTGCCCCGGTCCCGTCAACAGGGCCAGCACTTCGGGAAGCCTCTAAAGTAACTCAGACTGCCGACTCTGCCGACTCTGCCGAGGCTGCCAACTCTGCCGAACCGGCGACGGATCTTGGCAAAGCGGCCTCGAATAAACGTTTACTTCCGGACGCGTTTATTAGCGGGGTCAATTCACTGCGGCAGGTTGGGCAAGTAAATTCGAAATCCGCTGCGCCAGCTCGAAAGATGCTGGCGTCCGACGTGGCGACGAACTTGGCCGCAGAGCCCAGTATCGCCGGGGCGGACCAGACTGAGCTTTCCGAAAGCGAAGCCGATCTGTTCAGCGCAGTAAAGTCTGGGCGCGAGTTGAAGCGAGACAAACAGGCCGTGCGAGCGGCCCAAGAACTTTCGGTTGCACATCCGGACGCTTCCACGTTTGCCCCATCGTCCGAAATCTTGTCCGGTAAAACGGTTCTCGCTGGATCGCTAATCGGAGCGGGCACATCGGAGACAGCCACTCAGAATCGTGAGCAACAGAGTTCATTGCAATTGGGCGACCAACTAGCTCAGGGAAACCCCGATTCAACGAATACGCGCGCGGAGTCATTGCTACTTGCTCGATTGCCACAACAACTGGTGGGTCATGCTAGCGAGTCGTCGGACCGATCCATCCGTACTGGCCCGGATCAGCAACGATTCGTCGAACGAGTCGCCCGGGCTCTACAGGCAGCCGAGGGACGCGGTGGACACTTGCGGCTTCGACTGCACCCTCCCGAGCTGGGCGCGTTACGACTCGACGTTCAGGTTCGCGGCGGCGTGATGCATGCCCGCATCGAAGCAGAACAGAGTGCCGCACGCACCATGTTGATGGACGGATTGCCTATGCTGCGCGAACGACTTGCTGAACAGGGAATTCGCGTCGAGCAATTCGATGTGGGCGTGTTGGATCAACGTGCGGGCGGTGAACAGACCCATTTTGGCGATCCACAATCTAACCATCGGCAACCCCTGCACCAGGATCACGGCGGCACGGCGGTTGAACTTGAAGACGCGAAATCCTCGGATCCTCTCAGTATAAACCACGCTGGGAAAATTAACGTCATCGTCTAGCAGGCTAGGGAGATAGAACATGTCACGTTTACCATCGATTGGATCGGAAAACACGGTACGTAAAGCGTCGGGCTCTAATGATCTGCGCGACGTGGATGTCAATCAGTTTCTGAATTTGTTGATTGCTGAGCTGCAAAATCAAGACCCATTGAACCCCATGGACAATCAGGAAATGTTGCAGCAAATCGGGCAGATCCGAGAAATTAGCTCGACCAATCAGCTCACCGACACATTAGCGGCAGTCATGGCTGGGCAAAATTTGTCTACCGCTAGCGGATTGATCGGCAAGAACATTTCCGCTCTGACAGACGATGGGAAAAACGTCGAAGGAACCGTCGATCGTGTTTCCGTGCAAGAACGCGACGACGAAAACCAAACCCGCTTGGTACGAGTTCATATTGGTGATCACAGCGTTGAACTGAATAACATTCGGGGCATTGTCAACGCCGAATAACTAAAGTTCGAGATTCAGGATCTGAGAAACTGTCTGCAGGGAGGTATCGTTTATGGGTTTGGCATCAGCACTGTCCACGGCGTTAACTGGACTAAATGCAGCGGAAACGCAGATTGACGTCGTTGGAAACAATTTGGCGAATTCGCAGACCGTTGGATTCAAGGCATCCAACATTGCGTTCACTACCCAGTTCTTGCAAACCTTGTCGCTCGGTTCGTCACCCACGGACGCGAATGGCGGTACCAACCCACGCCAAACAGGTTTAGGGACTCAGGTTGCGGAAATCTCTCCGGATTTTTCTCAGGGTACGATCCAAACCAGTGCCAGGCCATCCGATATCGCCTTGCAAGGTGACGGTTTTTTCGTCGTCGAAGGGTCATCCGGGGAATCCCTCTATACTCGATCCGGAATTTTCAAAACGAACGCACAGAGTGAATTGGTCACGGTCAGCGGCAATCGGCTGTTGGGTTACTCGATCGACGACGACTTTCAGTTGGTTACGACCCAAGTCGTTCCGCTGACCATACCACTAGGGTCAGTGCTCGTAGCCCAGGCGACACAAAATGTGTACTTGCAAGGCGTCTTTACCCCGACCGGTGACGTGGCGAATACAGCGCAAGTCATTGAGAGCGCCATTCTAGGCGATGAGTCCGTGCCGCGTCCCGATTCATCAGGCACCGATATCACAATTGCTCCGATTCCTGACGAGACGGTAATCGCTGTTTCACATACTCAAGGGACGGGTACTCATCCTGAAGGCTCAACGTATCGATATCGGTTTGCTTTTGTTGATGATTCGGGGACCGAAGGAACCGTTTCCGGCGAGCTCTCCGTAACGATACCTGCGGGAAACGGTTTGCCGGATAATTCGATCGTGCTGGCGAATTTGCCGAGCACCACCGAATACTCCAGCATAAATATCTACCGCACCGTCGCCGGCGGCTCAGACTTCTTCTTGCTTGATAACTCAACCGCTTTAGGCGGAACCTATGTGGATGATAATAGTGTGCCGCTGTCGGCCACACCGCTAAATGATGACACGATCAGTGGCAACTACACTTACTTGATCACCTTCTTCAAAAATGGCGTCGGCGAAAGTCGCCCTAGTCCACAAATTGGCACCGTAAATGTTTCCAACGGGCGAGTCCATTTGCGGGATATACCCGTTCCCCCGGTACCGGGTCCCACCGACACCTTTCCGGCCTACGACAACATTCGCATCTACCGAAATCTGGCAAGCGATTCCAGCGAATTCTATCTCGTAGACACCATCGCCCCGGGGCTGGACTTTTCAGACAA
>JANNPR010000923.1:0-4451 GCA_031400345.1 Planctomycetota bacterium
CCTCCACCCCCGCCTCCCTTCGGATTGATGCGGCGCGACTGCAACAACAATTCGATCGCTTCCGTTTCCGCGGCGATGGCCAGCGAACCGGTCTCGGGTCGAGCCAAAATGTCGGTCGCTTCCTGCATCACACTGGCCACGGCCTCTAGCAAACGAATCTCCTTACCGAACTCGGACTCGCCATCCGGCAAATCACGTATGCGATCGTTCACCTTAACCACGCGGACCTGCAATCCTTGCTGCGTATCCGAAAGCTGACCACCTTGTTTCGAATGCTCCTCCTTTGCGACTGCCGGCCGGGCTTGTTCGGCGACACGGGTTTCCTCTCGCAAATTGACTTCACCTTCAAGGATTTGCAGGACTTCCAACACGATCGAGGGCGGCAAACTGCCGCGCGATTTGGAACCCGGTCACGTGCCGCCCGACGTTGGATCGACTAGGTCTTCAGCCCAGCGATCCAGCGTATCGGACCAGTACTCGCAAAGGGCTATCGATAGCCCGTTCTCCTTTCGCAAGTCGTCACCAAGCTGTCTGAGACTGCCGATCACGTCCTGCTTTCGCATGTCTTCAAGCACCGACTTGAACTGCATGAACCGCCGACGCTCAAAGTACGCTTGCATGTCGTCCATAACCGTCGAGACATCATTGCTGCTCTTGGCCTCCTGCCCAGCCAGTTCCGTAAACAGTTTGGACTGTGGTTCTGCCGTTAACTGTTCCGGCAGGCCAAACGCGTTGCTTACGTGATCCCCGATTCGCCCGGCGATTTTGTACTGCAACCGCGATGCCGACTTCAGTCGCTTGACGAGAGTGCTTCCTTCCAGATTCGCCAACACGCGATTCAGTTCATCAGATATCTTCTCAAACTCGGCCAGAAGATCCTGCTGCTGGATCACGGCTTCCTCAACCTTTTCACCCGCGGGACATACATCGTTCCCTTTGCCACTCCCGAGTAACGTTGTCGTCGGCAGGCTCAAGCTAGGTGACCCCTTGTTCTCGATGGCCGTTTGATCGGCAGGTTTTTCCTTGGGAGAACCCTGCGATGATTCCACATCGACGATGACGGGCACGCTGGACGTTTTTTTCTTCTCTTCTTCCGATCCTTCGCTCGGTGCGCCCGCTGCGCTCGCTCGCGCTTGTCCGGCCTTCGGAGCTTTGTTGCTCGGCGAGTTTGCAGCGACCTGCGGTGCTTGCGATGCTTGTTTCAACAGGTCGGCGACAGATGGCATACGGTTTCCGGAGATGTCCTTGAGTATCTGCAACATCTCAGCCCATTTCTCCAAATGGCCAACGCCGAATTCGGGATTGCGAGTCGCCTGCCGTACCAGGTCCTCGCCCGAAACGACCAGATTGGACAAACGTCGCCCGTTGGCACGTTCGGCGGCCGCCTGACTTTCAATGCGCCGGCGCGTTTCTGGCTGATCGAGCTCCTGCGACGACAGCTCGCGGAGCTGCTTGTTCGTTTCGTGCAACTGCATCTCGCGGTCACGCACTTCGAGTGACTGCCGATGCCACCGGCTTAGCATCTCGGTCAGCCAGATGGCATGCTGTTCGGCGTTCAGCACATAAAGCAAATAGGTCGGCGAATAAACTCGCTCTCGCCCGGGCAAATAATCTTCGACAAACAATCGCACCTGGATCGGTTGAGGCTCGATGCCCAGCGACTGCGCTGAAAACGTGCCTGCGAGTTCGAGCAGGTCTTTTTCGCTGTCTCCCGCCGCCAAGATTCGCTCGCCCTTCGCCGGGTCCTTCACTGTCGTGGTGTCCATCCCCTGCCAGTCGATCCCGACTTGCTTGACTCCGAAATCGTCGTGAGCTTTAACTTTGAAACTGAGAACTTCGGAGTCGAGTACAACTCGTTGCCGCGGCAGATCTTCGCAGCCGAGCGATGGCGCTTCGTCCTCGCGTCCGGTGATCGAAAGCGTGAAAGGGTCTTTACCGGCAAGTCCGAAGCGATCTTGCCACTGAAACTCAAGCTTACGAGAGTCGTCTAATTGGGTAACTGGCGTGGAGATCTTCGCACCGTCGGGAGTTTGCGGGTGACCATCGACCAGCGCGCTAGAGAGCTCGCGGCTCGCCGTGGCCAGGAATTTCGCAGCGCTTCCCTTCACCAGCGTGATCGATCCGCCTCGGACGTCTTTGACGAGCGGCTTCGTGCGGCCGAGGTATTCCGGTAGATTGACATTCGCCACAACCGAGGTCAACTCGGGCCGCAACGTCGGGTCGATAAGTACCTGTTTCTTCAAATCACCGATGCGCACTACCAGCTGTCCAGCATTGATCTGCGCAGGCAATTCGAACTCATAGCTCCCGTCGCGCAGCGGGGCCGCCACAGGACGCTGGCCCGTCATCTGAACTTCGCCTTGCCCGGGCCGCCAATCCGCGTCCTTCGCAAGATCGACCTTGACCGTGAAGGGCTCACCGTGGGCAACCACCAATCGATCCGGAAGCGGCTCGATCGCGGCGAACGTATATCGCGGCGTGTCCCTCCAGGGCATCATTAAACGTGTCCACGCGTTTGTTGCTGCAGCCGGAAAAAGCCCCAGCAGCACGAGGGCGACTATCGCCCCCAGTCCAGCCAGCACCGCTCGGCGCCGATGCCTAGGGTTTGGCACTGAATCGTTGAAGTCACGCTGCTTCGCAACTTGCGCAACTTGCGTAATGGCTGCTTCGCAAAGAGTCAGCGAACGGGCCTGTTCGCTCTCGCTGTCGACCAGTTCGATGATACCAAGCAACTGGTCGCCGACGCTCGGATGCTTGCGACTCAGCAGGCGAGCCAATTGCGCCAAATGTCGATGCCGCCAGATCCAGCGATGCAACGCGAGCGGCACCATTGCACAGGCAAACAAGACCCCCGCAAAAATCGCCATTCGCAACTCTGCCGGCGTATCGAATATGCGGTCGAGCACGAAGGTCACGACGAATGCGACCAAAATTGCAAAGATCGCCCCGCAAATGGACTCGACTAGCTTGATGGTCCACACCCGGCGACGAAAATCGTGCAGTTGGACCTGCAACGATTTGGGCAACATCAACTGACTGTGGGTTCGACCGAGGCTCATTGAAAGATCCTTACGGTGGAGTCACTTGTCATTGGTCATTGGTTATTGGTCATTGGTCATTGGTCATTGGTCATTGGTCATTGGTCATTGGTCATTGGTTATTCTGCATTTTCCAATTTGCATTTTGCAATTTGCATTTTGCAATTTTCATTTTGCATTTTGCATTTTGCAATTTGCATTTGTTTGTATGCCAGTAGCACACTAAATGCCTTGCTATTCGCGAATAAAACCCGTCGCCTTCGGCTCAGGGTTAAACGACTGCCGCCACGTAAAACCCGTCGCTTTGGCTCGGGGTTGAACGACTGCCGCATCTATCATATAAGTCCGATGACCTTCCGTGCTACCCAAAAGATCCCCAGAACCACGATCAAGCCTCCGGCAAGGGCTGGGTGGCTCCATAATTGAACGCGTCTTACGGATGGCGGCTGTTCGGGTAAATTGGCGAGCGACTGCACGATTTCAAGCCGTTTGTTCGGCTCGATCACCTTTCCACGCGTCACTCGAGCAATCTCTTCCAAGACTTCCGGCCGAGCTGGTCGGCCCACTCGTTCAGCGGCCACGCCTTGTACGAAGAACGACGTGTCCAGCGTGGCGTTTGTCTGCTTACAAAGGAGAGTCAGTTCGTGCTTTCCAGGCTCTTCGGCGGTGAAATTGCCGTTAAACACGCCCCATTCGTCGCTGGACGACGTCAACCGCACGGTTTCAACCTGGCCCGATGGAGCCACAATCCGCGCCGATACATCGCCGGTCGCGAGTGGCTCGCCGCTTTGTTCCATCACGTTGGCGTGCAGGGCGAGCGTCTGTCGCATTTGCGGCTGGTCAGGTGAGTAATACAAACGCATGGTTTCACCCTTCGCCATGTTGCGTTGATAAGCCATCCAGCGGACTACCTGGCCCCAGAATCGATAGTGGTATTTATCCTCCACGCCTTTGCGCCAACGCCACGCACCGTCGGTCCCCATGAATAGCACCTTGCCCGCTCCAAAAGTGCGCGTGACCAAAAGCGGCAGACGACCGTGCTCGTTGCTGATGTCCTTGTGGACGGCAAGCACCTCGCTACCCGCTTTCGCTCGCAGGACCGGCGAATACCATTGGAAGCCCGGCAAGTCTTCCCAGACTTCCGTGTTGTCGTCTTGAGTATCCGCCAGCTTGGTGAGCAGGCTACGGCGGCCAAGTTCCGTCAATTCAAAATGCCCAGGCGTGCGCGAGCCCCAACCGCCAGGCTGCGACTCGTCGACCAGCACCGGGTAGAGGTCGCCCAAGTCGGTATCGAGGATTGAGAACTGCCTGCCTTGCCAGCCCGGCATGAATACCAAACCGCTCGCCTGATGCTCGACCAAGCCTTTCAGCAACCTGCAGTGCTCGGTGGTAAGGTGCCCATCATCAAGTCCC
>JANNPR010000977.1:0-3892 GCA_031400345.1 Planctomycetota bacterium
CGCTATGGGGAACGTTGGGCGCGCCACTGGCTAGACTTAGTCCGATACGCCGAAACGGCTGGTTTCAAAAGGGATGAAGACAGGCCCGATGCCTTCAAATATCGCGATTATGTCATCCGAGCCTGGAATAACGACACACCCTACCATCGCTTTATCGCGGAGCAGCTGGCAGGTGACGAGTTAGATCCGCAGAATCCGGACGTCGTGGTGGCCACGGGGTTGAATCGCCTTTATCCGGAAGAATCCACAGCCTCGAATTTTCGACAAGCCCGTCAGGCAGTCTTGGATGATGTAACCGAAGTCACCGGCTTGGTATTCATGGGTCTGACATTGGGTTGTGCCAAGTGCCATGATCATAAATTCGACCCCATCGAGCAGAAGGACTATTTCCGTTTGCAAGCCTGTTTCGCATCCATGCTGCCTCGCAATGATTTGGTGACGGCGCCGGCGGCAGAGCGACAAGAGTTTTCCAAACGGAATACCGAGTGGGAAGCGGCCACTCAATCCATTCGCAGTGAAATGGACAGTATGACCAAACCGCTGTGGCCTCAAGCATTCGAAGAAATCGCACAAACGCTTGATCCGGACTCCGCGGCAGCGATTCGTACCCCAATGGAAAAACGCACCTCTTTGCAGATGGCGTTGGTTGCGCTTGTGGATCGGACGTTGACTCGAAAGGTCACTCGACTACCCCGCCGGTTGGAAGGCGAAGCCAAAAAGCGGTTTGAGGAACTGCAAAAGCAGCTAACTGGATTTGACAATCTCAAACCGGCTCCGCTTCCGATGGCGATGGTTGTCTCCAACATGCCCATGGAACCCCCGCCCACGTTTGTGTTAGCCACCGGCGATTATCGTAAGCCACTGACGGAAGTCCCACCCGGTTTTCCGGTTTTTTTGGGAGCCAGCGAGTTACTGCCGGAATCTTCGCCCCAACCATCGGGGTCGACTGGCCGGAGGTTGGCTTTGGCTAATTGGCTTGGTCGTCGGGACCACCCCCTAACGGCCCGCGTAATGGTCAATCGAGTTTGGCAGCACTTATTCGGAACGGGACTTGTTTCCTCGCCAAATGATTTCGGCTCCATGGGGACGTCGGCCACACATCGGGAGTTACTGGATTGGCTAGCGGCGGAGTTTGTGGACCGCGACTGGAGCATCAAGTCGATGCAGCGTTTGTTGACGACCTCAGCAGCTTATCAGCAGTCTTCCACCATCTACCCGACGCTTGCTCACCACAAAAAGGGGCAAGAAATGGATGTCGACAATGGGTTGCTCTGGCACGCTTCAAGGCGACGCCTCGAAGGTGAAGCAATCCGCGATGCCATGTTATATGTTTCGGGCGAACTGAATTTGCGAATGCACGGTGCCAGCGCAAAACCGAAGCTGCCCGACGCGGTGATTAAAAACGGGCGGTTCAGCTGGGAACCTGATCCATTGCGACACGATCAAAATCGGCGCTCTATTTATGTGATCGTGAAACGCAACCTACGGTTGCCCATCCTGGGGGCATTCGATCCGCCGGATGTTTACAACAGTACGCCGGTACGCGGTGTGACGGTCACGGCAACTCAAACGCTGACCGTGCTTAACAACGAGCAGACACTGGACCCGGCACGTCGCTGGGCCGGAAAGTTGCTAAGTCAATCGTATCGACACAACTTGGCCGCAGTCGCAACGCAAGCCTATGTACAGGCGTTCGGGCGGCGGCCCGACTCCGAAGAATTGGAGGCGACGGAGGACTTTTTCACTCGACATAGCGCCATGGCGACCCCTGGGTCTTTGTCCGTCGAGTTGTTCCCCGAGCCTCAGCCAGTGGATGTGCCACCCCAGGTGGCGTCCGCCTGGGTCGACTTTTGTCACGCCTTGATGAACTCCAGCGAGTTTCTGTTTGTGGATTAACCTGTAAGTCCGAATCCTGATCTATGAAGATTAAGATCCAGAGTTACGGAAGATGTTGTTTCAGAAAATAACTATTATGCCACGCTCTCGACATCAATCGGTTAACCCGAGTTGCTGTTCCCGAATAGAACAACCCAGCTCGCGTCGGGAGTTTCTGTTCCGGGCAGGCGGCGGCTTCGGGGCGTTGGCTCTGACATCGCTGCTGGCAAAAAACGGTTACTCGGTTGACGGCTCCGTCGCTCAGTACAAGAACCCTTTGGCAGCTCGGCTTCCACCCTTAGCTGCCAAAGCGCGTAGTGTGATTTTCTGCTTCATGGATGGCGGACCTAGTCACATCGATTTGTTCGACCCTAAACCGGAGCTAAAGAAGTACGAGGGTAAACCGCTGCCGGATAGTTTTGTGCGACCCATGACCGCCATGGGCGTCACGGCGCATTCGCCACTGTTAGCCTCGAAGCGGACTTTTCGCCAATATGGCGAATCAGGCCATTGGGTATGCGACTGGTTGCCCGAAATCGCAAGCTGTGCAGATGACCTCTGTTTGCTTCAAAGCGTGACAGCGGATGGGCAAACTCACGTGGCCGGCGTCACCCAAATGAACACCGGCGAAATTTTGCCTGGTCGGCCCTCGCTTGGTTCTTGGGTCCTCTATGGTCTCGGTTCCGAGAGTGACAACCTGCCCGGCTTTGTTGTCCTCAACGATGATGCCACCAATGATCCCCCCGGCGGTAAGTCAAACTGGGATACCGGCTTTATTCCGGCCACCTTTGCTGGTACTAAGTTAGCACCTGGCAAATCGCCCATCCTGGACGTTGCCTCGGCTTTTCCGGTGAGTGACAAGCGTCAGCGCGGCAAAATCGACTTCATTCAACAACTCAATCAGCGGCATCGTTCATCCCGAACCGAGGATGATCGGTTGGATGCACGAATTGCTTCGTACGAGCTCGCTTTTCGGATGCAAACCGCGGCCCCGGAAGCTGTGGATCTGGCAAATGAAACAGCGGCGACTCAGCAGCTGTACGGTATGGACCGAGAAGAAACGATCGTCAACGGGCGCAATTGTTTGCTCGCCCGCAGACTCGTCGAACGCGGAGTGCGTTTCGTCCAGTTGTACATGGGAGCCGGCTCGGGTTGGGATGCACATGCCGATCTGGAAGAAAATCACGCGGAATACTGCCGTCAGTCCGACAAGCCAATCGCTGGGTTATTAAAGGATCTTAAGCGTCGGGGTCTGCTCGATTCCACACTTGTCATTTGGGGCGGTGAGTTTGGCCGTACGCCGATGAGCGAAAGTGGCAATGGGCGGGATCATAACCCGTTCGGATTTACGATGTGGATGGCCGGCGGCGGAGTGCGACCAGGCATTCGCTACGGCGCGACCGACGAGATTGGTTTATATGCAGTGGAAAAAAAATGCCATGTGCATGACATTCATGCAACTGTCCTTCATTTACTTGGTCTCGACCACGAACAGTTGACTTACTTTCATAATGGTCGCGACGAGCGTATTACGGGCGTCTCCGGCTCTGTCCTGGGCGAAGTCATAAATGTTTGACGAAACATTCCAATGCAAACTTCGCTATCACTATTTGCATGTCCAATCGTTGACACGAAACCTTAATGATGTATAGGCTAAATACGTATAAGCCATAGCGCCCTTTCTTGGCGTAACGCTTTTATTCTTTTCCTTATATCTTTTTAGGAGCCACAAACGATGAATCGCGTACACAGAAAGGCTTTCACCCTAGTGGAATTACTAGTGGTGATTGCCATCATAGGGATTTTGGTTGCTTTATTGCTGCCTGCAGTGCAGGCGGCGCGCGAGGCCGCGCGGCGTATGCAATGCAGCAACAACCTGAAACAACTTGGGCTGGCGTATCACAACTATGTGGATACGTACAAAAAGCTCCCTGCATTGGCGAACGGAATGTATGGCCCCGCCGGCACCGGCCAAGGGCAAAATGCATACCCAGTCGCCATATGGAAACAAAACTGG
>JANNPR010000992.1:0-6391 GCA_031400345.1 Planctomycetota bacterium
TAGAAAATCGGGGAGCTGATGGTTGGGCCGATCACGAGTTATCCCAGCTAGCCGGTGTACATCGGGCACTCAGCGCCGATATGGATGGGGACGGAGACAAAGATGTCGTAGCCTGCGGCTTCATTCCTCGCCGAGTCTTCAGTCGCTTTGGTGCCCGTCAGCTTGATTCGCTAATTTGGTTAGAGCAGACTTCGACGGGTAAATTCGTGCGGCACGTTTTAGAAATCGGTCAGAACTGTCACGCCGCGTTGGCTGTGGATGATTTTGACCAGGATGGTGACATCGATATGGCCGTAGGAAACTATGCCACCTCCAGCGATGACTCCTATCCATTGCTCACCCTCTGGTGGAATGAAAAGCAGTCTGGCCAATGAGTGTCGATTCGCAACAGCGCACCCAAACCGTACCCGCAGGCAAGCCTAGTCAGCTCAACCGCATTTGGTGGCTATTAGGTATTCTGTTGATACTGGCCATGACCGCAGCGATGCAGCGTGATTGGCTGGCCCGCATCCCTAATGTTTTCGCTCGTCGCGCAATGGCGCTGCGTCAACACGATGATGTGCAGCAGTGGCTGGATGTTGCTCAACGTATATCACCGAATTGTGCAGAGACGGAGTTTCTTCGCGGCCGATTATTTCGCCGTCTAGGGCGGATGGATGACGCCAAAAGACGGCTGCGACGTGCGAAATACTTGGGCTACTCTCCGGAAGCAATTGAACGCGAAAACTGGTTGGCTAGCGCGCAATCCGGCCAGATGAATCAGGTCGGGCCCCGTTTGATCGATTTGTTAAATGATCCTCGCGGCGACGAAGCGGAAATCTGCGAGGCGTTTGTTACGGGGTATCTGAGGTTACATCAGTTTACCTCAGCGGAGCCGTTGATTGAGGCTTGGCTCAAAGATCAACCGAAAGATCCGCAACCCTATTATTGGCGGGGGCTGATGAATCGAGAGTTGTATTACCAAGGGCGTATCGACGAGGCCCGATGTGAGGCGGATCTAAACAAAGCACTAGCGCTGCAGCCTAACCATCATCGTGCTGCATTTGCTTTAGGAGAGATGCTCGCCGACAAACTTAAAATGGAGGACGCGGCTCGCCTTTTTCAAATCGCGAGACAACACGAAGATATGTTTATCGAAGCATCGGTAGCCTACGGACGTTGCTTGCGAAACCTGAATCAAGCCACCAAGGCCAGGCTTGTTCTCAGCGAGGTACTCGAACGGGACCCGACGTGCGAAGAAGGCGCGTTCGAGTTGGCCTCATTGGATGTCGAAGACGGCGATTACGAGTCTGCGCTAAAGCATATCGGACCAGCGCTTTCCCGGAATTATCATGACAAAGACTTACGCTACGTGATGGGCGTGGCTCTCAGAGGAACGGGTAAAACCGACGAAGCCAAGGTGCATCTGGAGTATGCTCAAAAAGCTTCGCAGGAGCTTTCGCGGGCGCGCGACCTGACCATGACAATATCTGCGGAGCCCGCGAACGCTAACCTTCGTTACGACATCGGCAGTCGTTTTTTGCAGTATGGGTCCACGAGACGTGGTTTGATTTGGCTGGAAAGTGCTTTGGATTGTGACCCCAACCACATTCCCACTCATCAGATATTGGCGGAATTCTATCGCCAAAAAGGAATTCAAGATCCCGATTTCCTGGAATTAGCACAGCAACACGCGGCTTTCACGACACAACAGGATCCTTCGAAAAAACCCGACTTATCAGGGAAATAGCCACCGTTTAGATGACGCGAATTTGAAATGAGGAGTGCTCGGATGAATCAGTCATGGCAAATGAGTTACGCTTGTTGGCGAAGCTTTTTGTTATGCGTAGTCATCGGTTGTACCCCCACGGAATCGGTCACGAACCGAGTCGATCCAGGGGCCGATTCCCCCGCTCCGATCGCACTCTCACCTGTCATGTTCCGAGATATGACCTCCCAGACCGGAATCCGCTTCGCGTTCAAAAACAGCTCGGAGACGAAGATGTATACGATTTTGGAATCGTTGGGCGGAGGGGCGGCGATTCTGGATTTCGACGGGGACGGATGGTTGGACGTCGGCTTTCCTGGGGGTGGGGTGATCGAAAAAGAATCCATTTCCGGACTGCCATCAGGACTGTTTCGGAATCAAGGTAACTGGGAATTTAGTGACGTTTCGCAACAGGCCGGGACTGGCTTTGCATCACCTCATTTTTCGCACGCTATGCAAACTGGGGACTATGATGCGGACGGTTTTATGGACTTCCTGGTGACAGGATACGGCGGGTTACAGTTATGGCACAATCAAGGAGATGGCACTTTGCAAGAAGTCCACGACGCCGCCGGCATGGACGACAAGCTGTGGAGTAGCTCGGCAGCTTGGGGAGATTTCAATGGCGATGGATCGCTAGACGTTTACGTCGAACATTACGTCAATTGGTCGTTTCAGAATCATCCGTATTGTGCGGCTCCTATGCCCAACCAGCGTGACATCTGTCCCCCTCGCACTTTTCAGGGCTTGCCTCATGCTTTGTACTACAGCAACCAGGATGGAACTTTCCAGGATGTCGCACGCGAGCTAAATCTTCGTGATGATGGTTCGGGTAAAGGATTAGGCGTATTAGCGGCTGACCTCGATACCGATGGGGATCTTGATATCTATGTTTGCAACGACACGACAGATAATTTCCTCTATCTCAATGACGGCGCGGGAGTGTTCGAAGAAGTGGGGATGATTCGTGGTGTTGCCGTTGACGACCACGGAGTACCCAATGGAAGCATGGGTGTGGACCTGTGCGACTTCAACAATGATACGCGGCCTGACATTTGGGTCGCCAACTACGAACGCGAAGCATTTGCCCTGTACCGTAATGAAGGGCGAGGTCAGTTCCTGCACGTCAGCCAAATGACCGGTGTGGCCTCACTGGGTGGCTTATACGTGGGCTTCGGCACGGTTTGCGCCGACTATGACCGTGATGGGGATGAGGACATCGTAGTCGTTAATGGACATGTTATTTTGCATTCCCGCTCGGCTCCCCGTCGCCAGCTCCCGTTAATACTGGAGAATGATGGGCGGAGATTCAGACGGCAGATGTTTCCCGAGGACAACTATTTCGGGGAAGCGCACGAGGGACGTGGCCTGGCGGCAGGCGATTTGGACAATGACGGAAATTTGGACCTAGTGGTGTCGCATATCAATGATCCAGTTAGTGTCCTTAAAAATGAACTGTCAAAAGGTCACTGGCTAGGCATTCGTCTGATCGGACGCACTTCCAATCGAGATGCCATCGGTAGCATCGTCACGATCGTTACGAACCAGGGCGAATTCAGCAAGCAGGTAAAAGGCGGCGGCAGTTATTTATCGAGCAGTGATTTTCGCTTGATTTGGGGTTGGCAAAACCTGCCGCAAATTTCCGAAGTGCGAGTGAATTGGCCCAACGGTCAGATATCGCATCTGACCCCAGACCGAGTTGACCGTTTCATAATTATGATGGAGCCGGACGACCGTTCAGGAGACACGCACGCCAAGTGAGTCGACTTGAGTGGGACTGTGGGAGCAACGATTTAGAATGTCTGCGTCAAAAAAGTTTGTTTTGATGGGTGTTGTGATCATCGGCGTCGCAGGCGTCTGGGCCTATCGATTCTGGAATGATCCCCATCGGCAATTCGAAGCCGCTCGCCAGGCGATGCGTGCCGGCGACGTCGAAACCGTTCGAAAAACAATGGAGGTCCTTAAGGATTATCCTCTGTTCAATGCTCATCGGCATTTTTTGCGAGGTTCGCTGTTGCTTCGCGATGGCGCCATGGACGAGGCGTACCAAGAGTTTGGATTTTGCATCGAGCATCCAGACCTAGAGGTGGATGCAACCGTACTGGCTGGCCAAGCCTTGTATCAAGCCCGCCGTGCCGGTAACGCCAAGGTACTTTGGGATCGCGCCCTCAAACTGGATCCCAATTGCCTGGATGCGCATCGTTGGCTAGGCGTATTGTGCTACGACATCGGAGCCATGGATCACGCGCTCAATCATTTTAAAAAAGTTTCAGAATTGGCTCCCAAAGATGCTCGTCCCGATCGCATGATGGGCATGATTCACTGGATGTATGATCGGCCGCAGGACGCGGTGAATCATTACCGAGAGTCGCTTAGACGGAGCACGGACCAACCCGATCTAGAAACCATATTGATGGAGCTAGCAGAGTGTGAAGCAAAGGTTCGCGATTATCCGGCAGCATTGGAGACACTGGCGAAATGTAAGACGCGCTCCGTTCGACATCGGACTTTAGAAGCGGACAGCCGATTCAGCCTAGGAGAATACGATCGGGCGATGCAGCTTCTCGACGAGGCACTGGCGGAAGCACCTGACGATTATTTGGCCCGACTTGCCAAGGGAAAGATCCTGCTTGCGCAACAAAAGCCTCAAGAGGCAGCGGACGCTCTAAAGGCCGCGATCGAACGTCGTGCCGTGGACGATGATGCCCACGCGCAATTGGCGACGGCCTTGCGGATCCTTGGCAAGGATGAAGAGGCCAAGCATCACGAAGAAGAGAGTGCGCGACTGCGAGATTTATGGATACAAAATCGCGATTACCACACGAAGGCCATTGCGGAACCAAATAATGCCGAGCTGCGATTCAAAATGGGGACGCTCTCAAAGGAATTAGATCGTCCCGATCTAGCACGCGCTTGGTTTCAAGCTGCGATAGCGATCAATCCCGAATACGACGAAGCCTTGAAGGAGCTAGACGCTCTGACGCCAAACGAAGAAGTCAGTACGCAGCCCTAAAAGACGGGATCCGTTACCGTGCAAACACGTTTGAAAAGGAACTGGCTATGGTCCGTTTTCGTGCCGCGTTGCTGATTGCCCTACTGATGAACTTTTCCATGTTGGCTGCATTCGCTCGGGGCCAAGAAAACAGTGGCAAGCTAAAGATTATTGTGTTTGGGGCTCACCCAGACGATGCGGAATACAAGACCGGTGGAACGGCGGCAAAATGGGCCAAGTTAGGGCACCGAGTGAAACTGGTATCGGTGACCAATGGAGATATTGGCCATTGGGCCATGGCGGGTGGCCCGTTGGCTCGCCGCCGAGCCGCAGAATCGAAAGCCGTCGCGACGAAATTGGGAGTCGCCTCGGAAGTGCTCGACATTCACGATGGTGAATTACTGCCTACGCTCGAAAATCGTAAATGGATTACCCGTTTGATCCGCGAGTGGCATGCCGACTTGGTGATCTCCCATCGACCTTGGGACTACCATCCGGATCATCGGTACGTTGGCGTTCTCGTTCAAGATGCAGCATTCATGGTGACAGTGCCACATTTTTGTCCCGACGTGCCGGCGCTGAAGAAAAATCCAGTGTTCATGTATTCCAGCGACACGTTTCGCAAACCATACCCCTTTCAACCCGATATGGCGGTTGCGTTGGACGACGTTTTCGACATCAAGTTGGCAGCGCTCCACGAGCTTACCTCGCAAGCTTACGAAGGGGGCGCCAGCGGCAGCGAGGAACAACTTCGCAGCGTACCTCCCGAAAGCGATTCGGCCGCTCGGCGGGAATGGCTCAAAGCTCGTTGGTCCGACCGTCAGACGGCGGAGGCCAATCGACATCGGGAGGTGTTGGTCCGACTGTATGGCGATACTCGCGGACGGGCAGTCAAGTACGCCGAAACATTCGAGCTTTGCGAGTATGGTGCTAAGGCGACGGAGGAGGATTTGAAGCGATTGTTTCCGTTCTTCAGCGACTGATTCCGGTCCTTGTAGTAGGCACACTCCCTGTGCCGTAACGGCATACGGAGTGTGCCTACTACAACTGCTCAGACGTTTGCGTCGCCGTCGCTTTTGGAATGCAAGTAGCCTTTTCGAAATGCCTCAGCGATCGCCCGAGGCACCTCGGCTTCGGCCAATACCAATAACGCACGATTCTCGGCGCTGCGCGCTCGCATTTCCTGCTCGGATGCAATGGCTTCTGCGCGGCGTTGTTCCGCCTCAGCCCGCCGTTTGCGAGTGTCCGCTTCGGCCTGGTCGGCCTGGAGCCGGGCACCGATGTTCTCGCCCACGTCGATGTCCGCAATGTCGATCGAGACAATTTCGAATGCCGTGTGCGAGTCGAGGCCCCGATTGAGCACCGCTTTAGAAATCCGGTCCGGATTTTCCAGCACCAACAGGTGGGTGTCTGCCGATCCGATGGCAGTGATAATACCTTCGCCTACCCGGGCAATTACCGTCTCTTCCGTGGCACCCCCAATTAGCTGTTCAATATTGGTGCGCACCGTAACTCTTGCACGTATTTTAAGCTCAACACCATTCTTGGCTACGGCACTCAGAAAGGCTTTGCCAGTCTTGCGCGTGTCGGGGCAGTCAATGACCTTCGGATGCACGCTCGTGCGAACAGCGTCCAACACGTCGCGGCCAGCC
>JANNPR010001001.1:0-4241 GCA_031400345.1 Planctomycetota bacterium
CTGCGCGACGCGATCGCTGAGTACAAGCGCACCCGCAGCTTCGAAGGCAAGCGTCGTCAGCTGCAATACATCGGGCCTCACTCGCTTAACACGACTCGCTTTAACACGGGCCCTCGGGGATTGGATGTGCCACGGTGGATCAGGACGACTTCGATTCGAGCACCGGACGGAACCGCTTTAAGGCCAGATGGGTTAAATTGTGGGCTCATTGTACGAACAGGAGTGGAAAACTCAAGAGGATTGCCGCCCACCGATGTTCTCTTGTATTTGTCAGGCCTGATCTTTGGTACGATAACCAGCAACGAGCACAATCACTTGAACTTGTGACGGCTGCTGGCCGGTGGCCGGGCGTGCCGGTGATTGTGGCATGGAACGCACGCTACGCGTCGTTCGGCAGCACCAGCGGCAAACACCCGGCGAAATTTTCACCGCACTCTTCGCCGCCGTGGGCGACTTCGGCAACAATAATTACCGTGACGACTTGACAGCCGTCCGCATCAAAGTCGATGGTGCTGCTGACCCAAAGCCTCCGGCGACGGCTGAGGCGAACAACGACATCGGCAGGAGGGGGAGACCATGACAATCGCTGGGCAAGGCTATAGCCGCATCTTGGTTGCGACCGATTTCTCGGCACACGCTGATGCGGCGCTCAAGCAGGCTGTTTGGCTGGCTCGTCAGGTTGGCGCAAGCATTACACTAGCCCACACCCTGCCCGATCTGCGCCGAGTCGTGCACTCTGCTTCCACGCGGGCAAAACTGGACCTGCTGTGTGGCGAAGGCGAGGAATTCGAACGGGAAGTGCGACAAACGTCCGACGCAAAAATGCGGCGGTCGATCGGCGACTTGAACGCCACGGACCTCAATGTGACGTTCGAGACGTTGTTGGGCGAGGCCTTCGTGGAATTGACGCACGCGGTCCAGGCAGAAGGATACGATCTGGTATTAGCCGGCACGCGTGGCCTGGCAGCCTGGGAAGAATTCTTCGTTGGCAGCACAGCTAAGAGGTTGATTCGCAAGTGCCCCTCAAGTGTGTGGATCGTGAAGGCTGAGCATGTTGGACCGCCCCAAGTCGTCCTCGCACCGACCGACTTCTCCGAGGTTAGCCTCAAGTCCGTGGCTCACGGGTTGTGGGTCGCTCGGCAGGCAAATGCTCAGTTCCATTTGCTGCACGTAATGGACTCGATGGATCTTCCAGAAGTGATCTTCAACGTTCCGGAAGGAAGCTCGCTGCGAAAGGAGATGAATGAGGAGGCGAGAACTCGCCTCGAAGCCTTGCTGGATTCGCTCTCGGCGGATCGTTCCAAGGTTCAGGTTCATTTGTCGTGGGGGACGCCTTGGAAAGAGGTGAAGCGAATGGCGCAGCACGTGGCTGCGGACTTGATCGCAATGGGCACCGTCGGCCGCAGTGGTATCAAAGGATTGCTTCTGGGCAACACCGCGGAAAAAGTCCTCGGCACATGTGATTGCAGCATTCTGACTGTCAAACCTGACGATTTTGTGTCGCCGATCCAGCCCGCTTGTTGGCCACTGCATCCTGGAATTTGATGATCTCCACAACGAGTGCCGCCCGGATGTGGACGAGATTTATTCCATTGTTGATTGTTGTTTGTCGTCTTCTTCTTCTTGTCGGAGCGACAAGCGTTTACCCCAACGGGGCAGAAGATTTTGGGAAAGCGCCCACGCCACAAAGGGCCGTTCTACGTCGATCGATCAAATGACTCGATCACGGCCACGGTGACCCTTAGCTGAGCGAAGACGCACACGTCGCGCGCAAGTATGGGCGACTCGCTACATCCAACATCACTTAGTTTTGGCATTTAGCCGCATTTTCCGATTAGCGGGAATCGACGTAAATCGGAATGGCGTTTGCTATTTGGGTGGTGGGGCCAATACCCCAGAATTTCCGAATCCGTCCAAGTGAAAGATTAGGAGGTGGCTCATGTCCACTGCAGCGATCCGTTCAGAAAGTGGCGTCCTGCGTGGCGATCTACAGGGTCCATTCGGTCCACGTGAGGATTCGAAAATCTCGCCACTTGTGTTTTCTAGGACGGCTGCATGGAAGCTCCATGCGGGATTTGCGAGCGTCACAGGCCATCGGTCGGCGAATGAGGACTGCGGTTATGCTAATGTCCGCGAGGGACTATTCCTCGTCGCCGACGGCATCGGAGGCAATTTCGGCGGCGCGGTGGCGAGTCACCTCGTCGTCGACACAATTCCTCCGTTACTTATCCCAACCCTCCGGGACGGCAACGTCCCGAATGATGGATTACAAGTGCCCATCCGACAAGCGGTCTGCGCAGCCCAGAAGGACATGGGGGAACTGGCAAGCCGCGATCCGAGCCTAGCGGAAATGGGATCGACCATCGCGTTAGGAGTGATTGCCGGTCAAACGTTGCTCCTGACGCACCTTGGCGACAGTCGGGTCTATCTTGTGCGCCAAGGCATGATCAGGCAACTTACCAAGGACCACTCGCTCGTGCAGGCGTTGATCGACGCTGGCTGCTTGACCCCTGAGGAAGCCAAGCGGCACACATACCGTCACGTTATTTCGGATTCGGTGTGTGCCAAACGGACGTCGGCTCCGGAGGTCGTGGCACATGCGCTTCTGGCAGACGACCGTCTCCTGTTCGCCACAGATGGCCTCACCGATGTTGTGGAAGACGATCTGCTACGCTGGACGATCACAAATTTAGCCAACCCACAACACGCCGCCGATGTGTTAGTTTGTCACGCATTGGACAGTGGCTCGAAGGATAACGTCACGTGCTTGGTGGTCCATGTCGATCCAGTGCAAGGACGACTGTCCAATCGGTGTATCTGATGTCTACGAATCTCATCCGCGTGCTCGTCATTAGCGATCGTTGCAATCAAGGCTGTCTTCCTGCCGGACGGCCAGACGCAATTCCCCTTGAATGACCTGCCGCTCGCGCGAGCCATTCGTGGTGAAGGCGTCCGCGACGTCGAGTTTCTGGTCCTACCACGAGGCAAGACGGAGGGTATGTGGTTGAGCGCGAACGCGGCCCCATTGCGAGATGCCATAGGCCAGATCATCGGAGCGGTCGCCGTGTCCCGCAACATCACGGATCGGAAATCCAGTGAGAGTCAGATGCGGAAGGCCAAGGAAACGGCGGAGACGGCCAGCCAAGCCAAAGGTCAATTCCCGGCCAACATGAGCCACGAAATTCGCACGCCGCTTGACGCCATCATTGGTATGAGCGAACTCGTGCTTGATTCGGCTCTCTCTGCCCCGCAGGCAAAAAACAACGATGTTGGTATCCAGGAACCTCTCCTTTTTGTAAACGATCTCCATCGCTCTCCCCCATTTTGTGTCGTTCGTGTGATTCGTGGTTAACCGGTTCTCAGCCGTCGGTAGGTAGGAATAGGTGATTTCGTCCTCCGAAACGAGTGACCTGTCTTGAGTCCCGCAATAAACACCACCAGCGCGACCGCTCCCAAGAAAAAGATGGTATCTCCAGGGATGCGCAGCCAGCGAAATGTCTGCAGCAGGGGTGTCTGCATGAACTCCGCACTGCGGGCGTACCAATAGCCGTGTTCAACCGAAGCCCACGTCTGCAAGAGGCCTACCGGCAACAGGCTTAAGAGGCACATCGCCAACAGTCCGATGTTCATGGACCAGAAGGAAAACTTCAGTAAGCCATCTTTCCATTCGACCCCGGGCAAAATCGCCCGCAGACAGACAAGCATCAGTCCAATTCCGAGCATCCCGTAGACGCCGAACAACGCCGCGTGGCCATGCAAGGGTGTCGTGTTGAGTCCCTGCATGTAATAAAGTGCAATCGGAGGATTAATCATGAACCCGAATAGGCCTGCCCCGACCATATTCCAAAAGGCAACTGCCACGAAGAAGTAGATCGGCCACTTGTAACGGCTCACCCACGGAGTTACTCGCGAACGGCGCAGATCTTCCATGGCATCAAAGCCGACGAGCGTAAGCGGCACAACTTCCAAGGCACTGAAAACCGATCCCCAGGCCAGAGCAACGGTCGGAGTTCCGGAGAAATATAAATGATGGCAAGTACCGATGATGCCGCCCGATAGAAATATTGTGGCCGACAGCAACGCCGCGGCGGCCGCAACGCCCGGTCGGACGAGTCCCAAGCGCATGAAGAAGAAGCCAATCACGGTGGTGGCGAACACCTCGAAAAAGCCTTCCACCCACAGATGCACTACCCACCACCGCCAGTACTCGACGATCGACAGGTGCGTGTGCCGGCCCCACG
>JANNPR010001078.1:0-3499 GCA_031400345.1 Planctomycetota bacterium
CCATTCCCGACAAACTAGTCGTGTTGACCTTTGACGATTCCGCAAAGTCACATTACACATCGGTTCGGCCGATCTTGCAGCAGTACGGATTTGGCGCGACGTTTTTTATTACAGAAGGATTCGACTTTGTGACCAACAAAACGGACTATATGACGTGGGCGGAAATCGCGGAACTGCATCGTGCAGGTTTTGAGATTGGCAACCATACCCGTGACCATATGGGGGTCACCAAAGACAAACTGGCCCAGATTGACGAACAGCTCGAGGCCATCAACCGAAAATGTGCCGAGCATGGAATTCCCCGCACCACCAGCTTCGGATATCCGGGTAACGCAATTTCCGTCGAAGTGCTCCCGATTCTCAAAAAAGCTGGAATTCGTTTTGCACGTCGAGGTGGTTCACCCGAGTATGTCTACAAAGAGGGCCGTGGTTTTGCCTACGAGCCAGGTTTAGACCATCCACTCTTAATCCCCTCGGCCGGAGACGCTCGGCCCGACTGGACGGTGGAAAACTTTATAGCAGCGGTGCAGCAAGCTCGTCATGGACGGATCGCGGTGTTGCAATTCCATGGCGTTCCCGACACGGCTCACTCCTGGGTGACCACATCGCCGCAACTATTCGAGGCCTACATGAACTATCTCGCGAAACACGGATATACCGTTATAGCCATGCGCGATTTAGCCAAGTACGTCGACGCCGAAGTAGTGCCTAATAATCCGCAGGGCGTCATCGAGGACCGGCAACAATCGATTGCTCGCGGAATCTCGCGAGACACCTACCGACCCTTCAAAGGTGACGACGATTTGCGGTTTTGGTTAGAGAACATGATTACGGACCACCGGTTCACTCCGGCTGAAGTCGGAGCGGCATCGGGCCTTACCGTCGAGGAGGTTGACGCCGCTGCGAAGCGATTGTCGATTGCTTCTGAATCGGTAATACGACGGTCGGACTCGACGATAAGGGTCCTGCCGTATCCCGGCGGGCGACATCCCCGGATCGCCTTTTTGGACGGGGCTATTCGACCGCAGCGTGAAACGAAATTCAGCGCATTCTTGCCTTGGGCTCCACAGCAATATGTGGTGGTAGACGTTCCCGAAGCAATTTGGGTCCAAGCCGACGAACGACGCGAGTTGCTTTACCTGGCGCATACGCATGTTCCAACGATATGGTCACGGCAGGGCATCGACTTGGAACCACTCGAATGGGAACGCCTTGCCAATGACTCGCTGCACATCGAAAGGCGATTGCCCAACGAGGTCCGATTTGGGGCAAGCGTGGTACCGAGCGAAAAGTCCGTGCGGATGGAACTTTGGTTGACCAATGGAACGAACGACGTTTTGCGCGGCCTAACCGTGCAAAACTGCGTCATGCTCAAAGGAGCGGCAGAATTCAATCAGAGGTCTAACGACAACAAAATCCTGCGCCACCCGTACGTCGCATGCCGCAACGAAGCCGGTGATCGCTGGGTAATTACCGCTTGGGAGAACTGCGTGCGGCCCTGGAGCAATCCCCCCTGCCCTTGCATGCATTCCGACCCGCGATTTCCTGACTGTGCTCCCGGAGAAACGCAGCGACTTCGCGGCTGGCTCTCATTTTATAGCGGAAAAGATATCGAGTCGGAACTCAATCGCATTGAAGCAATCGGCTGGAAGTGACCGCGTCCGCGACGGTGCGCTTCTCGCCCCTGCTTGTGCGACCCAAACGCCATTCGGCTTGCCAGCGTGGTTAAGCCGATCGTACCATTGGTGGGCCGTCGCTCGCTGCGCGATCTTGTCCCACCCTACGCTCTCTTCGGTCCCTCCCCTAGATTCCGTTCTTCGGTCACAATGGATGTGGATTCCTATTTGCCAGGTATGCTTTTATCTTCCACGGGATAGCCATGAAGTTTCACGCAACAACGATTTTGACGGTTCGCCACCAGGGACGAGTCGCTATGGGGGGTGACGGACAGGTCACGCTTGGCACCGCGGTCATGAAGTCGGATGCCATGAAAATCCGGCGCTTGATGGACGGTCAGGTCCTGTGTGGCTTTGCGGGTTCGAGTGCCGACGCCTTTGCCTTACTCGAACGATTTGAAGCGAAGCTCAAGGATTTCCCCCGCAACGTACCGCGCGCGGCGACTGAATTGGCCAAGGAATGGCGTACCGACCGCGCCCTGCGCAGGCTCGAAGCCCTGCTCTCCGTGGCAGACGCACGGTGCATCTTGTTGATCAGCGGAACTGGCGACGTGATTCAACCGAGTGACGGAATCATCGGCATTGGATCTGGCGGAAACTATGCCGTGGCTGCCGCCCGAGCCCTGGTGGCTCATTCCAATTTAGGAGCTGTCGGAATTGTCCAGCAGGCAATGCGAATTGCCGGCGAACTTGATATCTACACAAACACCAATATTGTCGTGGAGGAGTTGCCGTGCGAAAACTAATGGGTCGGTCCAAAGACGCGCCGCAACCGTCCCGCGAGATGACGCCACGTGAGACCGTCACGGAGTTGGATCGGTACATCGTTGGCCAGGCACCAGCCAAACGGGCCGTCGCAATTGCAATCCGCAATCGTTGGCGGCGCCAACAACTGCCGGAAGAACTGAGGCACGAAGTTGCTCCCAAGAACATCATGATGATCGGATCGACGGGAGTCGGAAAAACGGAAATCGCCCGCCGCTTGGCAAAACTCACTGGCGCGCCGTTCATCAAAGTCGAAGCCACCAAGTACACCGAAGTCGGCTACTACGGTCGGGACGTCGAAAGCATGGTGCGGGAACTCGTCGAAAACGCGATCGGGATCGTGAGAGAGCGTGAGCGAAAGAATGTCGAAGACGAGGCACGCCGCCGCTCGCTGGAACGTCTCCTCGATATGCTCGCTCCGCAGCCGGTCGAGTCTGTCGGGGAAGAGGACGGCGAGGAAACTCGAAAACGACATGAACGCACACGCGAAAAGATGGCCGCCATGTTGGCGGCGGGTGAATTGGATGATCGACGAGTCGAACTGAGTATCGAGCAAAAGGCCGCCCCCGTCGTTTTCGGCGGCATGGGAATGGAACACATGGATGTCGACTTGCAGGGAATGTTCGAAAAAATACTGCCCCGCAATACGTTGCGGCGCGAGGTAACGGTTGTTGAGGCTCGAGAAATCCTGTTTGAACAGGAATGCGAGGCCTTGCTCGAGCCAGAAACAATCAACGGTCAGGCCATCGAACTGGCCGAAAATCTCGGCATTATCTTTGTTGACGAACTAGATAAGATCGTGGCCAGCGATGGCAAAGGCGCCGACGTCTCGCGACAGGGCGTACAACGCGATCTGTTACCCATCGTGGAAGGCACGACGGTTCAAACCCGCTACGGTTCAGTTCGCACGGATCACGTATTGTTTGTCGCAGCAGGCGCCTTCCATCGTAACAAGCCGAGTGACTTGATGCCCGAATTGCAGGGCCGGTTCCCCATCCGAGTCGAACTCAGTGATCTCACACAAGAAGACTTCATCCGGATTCTGACCGAGCCGAAAA
>JANNPR010001126.1:0-7751 GCA_031400345.1 Planctomycetota bacterium
TCTGTTTCGTGCCACCTTCAGTCGCGACATAGACGTGGGTGATAAATTCTTCTTCTATCGCGGTGTACCCAACATGTATCTGCACGTCTTTCGACCGAGCGAGCTGCGATCCGAGCTTTCGTCTGCCGGATTCCGGATTCGAGAGTGGATTCCTTTGGCAGCACAGCGTTATCGACCCTTGCCAGCCCCATGGTTTTTAAATTCGTTGCGTGCGAACGGCTGGATCGTGGTATGCGAATAAGCGGCTTTCTTTACACCTACGCGCCGTACAGCGTATAGTGACCAACAGGGCATCTAGTGAACCAACCGAGATAATAGTAGGAGGCCCGGCATGCCTCAAGCAGTCGTTGATCCGGAAGAACTGCGCCGTTTTGCACAGCGTCTTAAGAAATTCAACGCCGATTTATCGAACCAACTGTCGTTGCTGGCAAATCAGTTAACTGCTCTGGGAGTTACTTGGCGCGATCAAGAGCACAAACGATTCACCGACCAATTCGAACAACACATGCGCGCCATTGCAAAGTTTGCCGAGGAAACGGATCAATACATCCCATATCTGGTTCGCAAGGCGGAACATATCGAAGATTACTTGCAATCGTAATGTCCTCATCCGCACGCGTAACGTCGATTGAAGCTCTGGACCAGCTCCGCACGGGGATGGCCGACGTGGACCATCAGCTGCGAGACGTCCTGATCCAGCTTGACCTGGAACTTCGTCGAGCCATGGAGTGGATCGAGCAGGAAATGACTATCTACTGGCCGAACCAAGTCCGCAAAGCGTCCGACCGGTTGTTGGAGGCGAAGAACGAGTTGGAACGATGTCAGTTGCGAGTTGGTGCGGACGAACGTCCGGCATGTTACGAGCAGAAGAAAGCCGTCGAAAAAGCGGTGCGGCGACTCCATTTGTGTGAAAGCAAAGTTAGAGACGTGCGCAAATGGAAGATTAAGCTTCGGCAAGAGATCAAAGAAACGGAAAGTGGGCTGGGAAGCATTGCAAACTTCCTGGATGCCGACATCCCGCGCGCGCTGGCGTCTCTCGAACGGCAGTTGTTGGCATTGCGCCAGTACTCAGAATTGTCTGGTGGAGCAGGATAGGCCCCTCAATAATCCGGGAAAGGCAACATGCGCATCTGTGATTTGACGACGCCGATAGGGCGGCTGGCGCGTGCCTCCAAATACTTGCGAGAGTCCTGGTCTAACGCCAGCACACACTGGTCCGATCACACGGCTGCCCACTTTGAAGAAACACATGTAACACCGCTTCTAACGAGTATCACCCAAGCCGCCTCCGCCATGGAACGGTTCCAAGAAATACTCCGCCAGGCAGAAAAAGCCTGCAGCGAGGAATACGAAAGCTAGCTGCAGATGTCAAATCTCGAATCGCCCAACGTGATAGAAGACCTTAACTCAAATCAGATCACGTCGGAAATTTCACTTACCAAACAGCGTGAGCTGATCGACGAATTGGGTCGACTGATTGCCGAACGCGCGAAGTCGGAAGACATTGCGAGCAAAGGCTATCAGACTCGCGACGCCGCCACCCAGGCCCAATTTTCAGCTGACGAACGACGCTTGAATCAGCGTTTCAAGGCCGACACCTCCAAAGCTCAGGACGACCATACCGCGTCGCTTGGACACGTGATCGAGGAATATGAATCCGGCGGACTGGCCGCTGCACAAACATATGATTCGCTGACCCAGCGCGCGGTAGAACATACCGTGGCGGCATTGGATCAGTCCAAAGAAACTTGGGAAGACAGCCGGTCAGATGCCGATGCCCGATTTGCGGCAACCGAACAACGCATTGCTACGGATCTGCTGGCTAATGATAAACAACGCGCCGAGTTCGCGGCTCAGTGGAGCAACCTCGACGAAACCGTTCACAGGATCTTGCGACGTCGTCGATGCCGGCTGATAGACGAGCCACCACGGGTACTGGTGCAAAAACCCGCCTTTCGCCAAGTAGATCCCCATGTGGCGAATGAAGGGTCCTTCGCCGCCGCGAACGAACACGCTCAACAGCTGACGCACCTTCCGATTGCGCGCGTATTGCACGCGGGAGTTCTGTTCACCGTTTTTATTGGTGTCTGGTTGGCAACTCTGTTCCCGCTCGTAAAAGTTCTCGAATCCCAACCTGATTCGGCCGTTGTGGCACTGATCGCTAGTGCCGCTACCGCGCTGGTTGTGGTGTTCGCCATGTTGGTTTTCGTGCGGCCAATCATCAAGCACCAGTCGTTGACGATTTTTGATCGGTACCGTCAGTCTCAGCTGGAGGGCGAAGACTCGCTTGCGGCACTAACTGATTCGGCTAGGGAAAGTGCCCAACAACAACGTGCCGAAAATGGAAAACGACAGGCAGCCGAATTGCAACTTGCGGACGGCAAGTATCAGCGCTCGGTTGCTGAATTGAATGCCGAACGGGACGCTCGCTTGAAACGTGCACTGGAAGAATACCAAGCCAAGCGTGCGTCTCTTCAGCAAAGTCGAGAACGCAAAATAAATGAGTCCCAACAGCGTTTTCAGGCGGTATCGCGCGACTTGAAGCAGGCGTATGACTCTGCGAACCATGCGCTAAGTAACAAGCGCGAACAGGAATTAGACATTAGCAGGCAAACCTTCGATCGCGGCTGGGCCAGATTGGTCGAGCGATGGAAGGACGGGTTGTCGAATTTTGCCACCGCCATCGATCATATGAACCGCTACTGTGACGCGCGATTTCCCCCTTGGAATACCGTCGACTGGCGCAATTGGCTCCCGCCACGACAAGATCTGCAGGCGCTGCGATTCGGACATCAACGGTTGCGGCTGAACATGTTCTCCCACGGGCTACCCACTGACGACTCTTTAAAACCAGAGCGGTCCGAGTTCCATTTGCCGGCAGTGCTGTCGTTTCCCAAATGTCCGTCGCTGCTGCTGGAGGCCTATGGGGAAGGCCGAGAGTCGGCCAGCCGAATCCTGCAGAATGTTATGCTTCGATTCTTAACCGCGATGCCTGCCGGTAAGGTTCGGTTTACGATCCTCGACGCCGTCGGTCTGGGTCGCAATTTCTCGGCGTTCATGCACCTGGCGGACTACGACGAAAAGATCGTCTCGCACCGTATTTGGTCCGAGCCGGCGCATATCAACCAACGGCTCCTAGATTTAACCGAGCACATGCAGGACGTAATCCAAACGTATTTGCGCAACGAATTTGCCTCCATCGAAGAATACAACAAGCAGGCTGGAGAAGTTGCCGAACCGTACCACGTTCTGGTGATTGCCAACTTCCCCGCGGGATTTAGCGAAGAGGCTGCTCAACGCTTGGTGAGTATCGCCAACAGTGGGGCGAGATGCGGGGTCTATACTTTGATTAGCACAGATTCCAAGCTGGACCTTCCGCGCAATTTCGACATCGCCGATTTGGAGGGGCGGGCGGCCACGCTGCAGTGGGACGGGACTGGGTTCAGCTGGCTCGATCCGGTTTTGAAGGAATTGCCACTGGTTCTCGAGCAGCCGCCGCCGGACGACTTGTTTACCGAGATCGTGCGAACGGCGGGGCGACATGCTAAGGATGCGGGAAGAGTGGAAGTGCCGTTCGGCACCGTGGCACCGAAAGTCGATAACTGGTGGACTCAAGATAGCCGCGCGGAAATCGAGGTCCCCCTAGGCCGCGCCGGGGCCTCCAAGCTGCAACACTTGCGGCTGGGAAAGGGAACGTCGCAACATGTGCTGATTGCCGGAAAAACCGGGTCGGGCAAATCGACTCTGCTTCATGCCATGATCATCAACCTGGCACTCCATTACAGCCCCAACGAAATTCAGTTCTACTTGATCGACTTTAAGAAGGGGGTGGAGTTCAAACCTTACGCGACACAGCGAATGCCGCACGCGTGCGTCGTGGCGATTGAGAGTGAACGCGAGTTTGGCATGAGCGTGCTCGAGCGACTGGACGCCGAGTTGCGTCGCCGCGGAGACATGTTTCGCGCTGCAGGAGTACAGGACATCAAAGGGTATCGCGACTCACACCCTCAAGAATCAATGCCGCGCGTCTTACTAGTCATCGATGAGTTTCAAGAGTTTTTTGTGCAAGATGATAAACTGGCGCAAGACGCGGCTTTACTCTTAGACCGGCTGGTGCGACAAGGGCGTGCTTTTGGCATCCACGTTCTCCTGGGGTCACAAACGCTGGCCGGTGCCTACTCGTTGGCTCGCAGCACTCTAGGCCAAATGGCCGTTCGCATCGCGCTGCAGTGCAGCGAAGCCGACTCGCACCTGATTCTAAGCGAAGAGAATACCGCTGCTCGGCTACTGAACCGGCCGGGAGAAGCAATCTACAACGACGCCAACGGACTGTTCGAAGGGAACCATCCCTTTCAAGTTGTATGGTTAGGAGTCAACGAGTGTGAAAACTACCTGAAGCAACTGTCCACTCTGGCGGAACACCGCAGACTGACCCTGATTCCCCCAATCGTATTTGAAGGCAGCGCACCAGCCGACCCGGCAGAAAATGATTGGTTGAAGCGTGCCTTAACCTCTCCCAATGCCATCGATGTCTTTCCACAAATTTGGCTTGGTTCCGCCGTATCGATTAAGGAACCGACGTCCGTCGCGTTTCGCCGCCAAAGTGGGTCGAATTTATTAATCGTCGGACAACAAGAGGGGTTGGCGCTAGGCATCCTAGCGAACTGCGTCATTAGTGCAGCTGCTACATCGGGCACGGGATTGTCGCGCGGTGATGCGACTCGACCACGATTGTGGATCTTCGATGGAAGTCGAACCGATTCGCCCGACGCGGCTTTCTGGTCTCGCTTGGTCGACCGCACAGGGTTGACTGCAGAAGTCGTTCTGCCGGCGGGGATATCGGCGGCGATCAACCAATGCTCCCAAGAGTTAGCTCGGCGAGCGGAACAGCCGGACGAGAATCATCCCGCCATAATTGTGCTAGTCTATAACCTGTCCCGTTTCCGGGAGCTACGGCGATCGGACGACGACTTTGGGTTCTCGTCGAGTCAAGAAGACGATAAACCCAAGTGTGCCTCGAAGCAGTTCGTTAGCCTGCTGCGCGACGGGCCAGCTTTGGGGATTTACGTCCTCATCTGGAGCGATAGCCTAACGACCGTCACCCGCTGGTTCGATCGGCAGACGGTTAAGGATTTCGATCATCGAGTTCTATTTCAGATGGGTGCGAACGATTCGAGCAATCTAATCGACTCACCGGCTGCGGGCCGCTTGGGTGTGAATCGAGCGATACTCTACAGCGAAGAGTCAGGTCAGTCGGAGAAATTCCGACCTTATGGACCACCCGGCGACGTATGGCTCGCCTGGGTACGGGATCAGTTGCGCGGGAGGGCCGCCGATACGAGGCCGATTGGGTGGCACGACCCTGACAAAGCGAGCCTAAGCGAGCAAGGAAGGGCGTGAAGGTAAAACACGCCCTTCGCCTGTTCGTGGCGCTCACGGACGGGCCACTCTCGGACGGGCCACCCAGATTCAAACCACCACCCAAGGTCTTAAGGAATGAAAAATGAAAAGTGCAAAGTGAAAAATGAAAAGTAGTGATGGGTCAGCGCATCCTCGAAATCATTTGCATTTTGCACTTTTCACTTTGCATTTTTCACTTTTCACTTTGCATTCTCCCGAATTGCAACACCCCATGATTTTCCGAATTGAGCTGCGCTCCTTTGTCTTCAGTCCCTTTGTCTTCAGTCTCAAGCTCCCCCCTTGCCGATCGCCAATAGCTTAGTCAACACTTCCGCGAGGTTGTTGAGCGACTCCGCATTTGGCAGCGTGATCGACAATCGCGATTTTCCAGACTCGTCTTGCTCGACGCATTCGGCCAGCCGATTTCGCATATCGCTGACGAGCGTAGGCGACACAGGTGACGCAGGAAGCTGGGAGGCGACAAGCTCGCCCAGGAAATTGAAAGCGGCACCCAATAGCTCTCCACCAGCGGCTGCAACTCGTTCGCGTCGTTGAGTCTGCGCGACTTCCGATTGTCGTTGCTGTTTAACGCTTTCATCCGGCAAAGCTTCTGGCCTAGCACCGAGTAAAATCTCTAAGCGTTGTTTTAGATCGTCGGTTCGATTGGTGAGATCGATCGTGCTCACGTCCGACTCCATATCCAACGCGGCTAGGGCCAACTCCTTTTTCGCCGACAACGTCTGGAGCAATTGCTCTTCGATCGTTCCTTCGCTCACCAAAATATAAACTTGGACGGGTTGCTGTTGACCCATGCGATGCGCGCGTGCGATGCGTTGTTCCAATACCGCCGGATTCCAGGGCAAGTCCACGTTGATAACCGTGTTGGCCGCCTGCAGATTAAGCCCTGTCGAGCCGGCATTGGTTGTCAGGAACATGCGGCAGTTCGGATCCGTTTGGAATTCGCGCACCAGTTGAGGGCGCTTCGCCTGGGGAACGGACCCGTCCAGTCGCACATACTGAATTTGCTGGTGCTGGAGCAACTTCTCGATCAAATCGAGCATCGTGGTCCATTCGGAGAACAGGATCACCTTGCGGTCGGGCTCTTGGAACAATCGCTCGAACAAGTCGTTCAGATACCCCAGCTTCGTGGAAAATGCTGGCTCTTCCCGATTCGTCAGATAGGTACTGTCCGCCACCATCCGGCACATCAACAGTGCTTGCCGCAAACGCAACAGGTCCATTTCGCTAATGAATGGTTTTCGCGTAATGGAAGCTACCACTCGCATGTTCGCCGAATGAATGCCCATCTGCTCGTCTGTCGGCGGAATGCGAATCACCTCAGTGGTACGCGGCGGCAGTTCTAAACGGACCGATTCCCGTGTTCGACGCAGCAGCAACGGTCGTAGATTCTCGCGTAGTTGGTCGAGATTCTTATAACCCAGAAGCTTTCCTTTCTCATCGGCTAGGTGATGCCGATTGTAAAAACGAAACATCGGCCCGAGTCGCCGATCGTCAATGAATTGGGCGACCGAGTACAAGTCTTCTAGCCGGTTCTCTAGCGGCGTTCCGGAAAGCACCAGGGCAAACGTCGATCGCAGGCTCTTGATGACGTTGCTGGTCTTCGCTTCCCAGTTCTTGATGCGTTGCCCCTCGTCTAACACGATCAGGTCCCATTTCACTTTTTCGATCGTGGAAATGTCACGCAAGACTTGCTCGTAATTGCAGATGGTAAAGAAGCACGGATTGTCGTATTGTTCGAGTCTGCTGGAAGAACTGCCTCCAATCAGTTGGCATTCACGGTCGCAAAAGCGTTGTATTTCGCCGCGCCATTGCGACTTCACCGAAGCCGGGCAAACGACTAACACCTTTCGAATGCCGGCCTCTCGCGCCAACAACTCGGCCACGCCGATCCCTTGGATCGTCTTGCCCAAACCCATATCATCGGCCAGGATGGCCCGCCGGGCGCCAACGGCAAAGGCGATGCCATCTAGTTGATACGGGAGTAATTCAACCTTCAGCAATTCGCTACGCAAATGGTGTTGAGTTGGATTCTCGCGAATAGCGTCGACGCGTGCTTGAATTTGATCCCGAAAAAGACGTTGTTGAATGAATTCTTCGGCATCGGGATAAATGATTACCGAATGTTCCATAGCTTCCAGTTTCGCCAAACTCTTCATTAGTGCCGAGACATTCTGGATGGGACCCGTTGTCCACTTGCCGACGATCGCGGCAGCGTGAAAGTCGAGCTGTTTCGGAACCTCGAAATGCAATGTGACTTCATTACCGTAGCGCAAGTGCAGGGCCAACTGTTTCGGTTCGTAGGGTCGCTTCAGCTGCTTTGGGGTGAATCG
>JANNPR010001127.1:0-7257 GCA_031400345.1 Planctomycetota bacterium
GGCCGAACGTATCACTTGGCACCACGAGTGACGATGACCGCCCGGCAGATGATCGAAGCCGGGTTTACGTACTACAACTCGTGCGGCGTGGAGTTCTCCGGACTGCCGGAGCCCGTTCCAGGACCTGACTTGAATCAGATCGAGCGAGCTACCTACGAAAACAAGACGATGTACGAAGCCTACGAGGCATCTGATCCTGTGTTTGATACATCGAACCTAGAACAGTTTGCATCGCATCTTCCGTGTCCGGAGATTGACGAGGCGATGATCCATCGTTTCTTGCAGTTTGGCGAGAAAGACCGTTGGGGCCGCCGTAAGGCGCCCAAGCCAGAAATCCCAATCTGGGTTGGAGAGATGCTGCAAGCCGTGGTGGACGAACACGTTTCTGGTTCGGCAAATGCCGTACACCACTCGACGGACTGCGATTCAGTTGCATCTCGCAGTGATCGCGTGCACGTTGTTGGACTGGACCTTAGCGGGCCTGGCGGTGGCCAGTGGACCATGAAATTGCAGGGTCAGACCGTGGTAGCTTGCGAACCTGGTATCAGCAAAGACGATTCGGTATTGCGAGTGCCCGCCGAGGATTTTATCAACCTGCTCAGCGGGTGTGGCAAAACAATTGCTCGACTACGAGGACACGAGACGTCAACTACCGGGCGAGAAAAAGCCAAGCCACTCGATTTAGTCACACAGATTTTTAGATCGCAATCCACGCATGGGAACTTACGACGAGCCGATTCGATCGCCACCGGTTCTGGATCACGTTGAAAAACTTGCGTCACAGCGATTGCACTTGCTCGGGGTCGGTAGGTGACTGAAAGGGTCGATATTCCGTTAAATGCACGCCCGATGGTCCGCTCAAATCGTACCATACTCCCCGCCAGCTGACTCTCCGTAAGAACATCGCCGACACTACCGCGCCGGTGTAGAGAAGTTGAGTCAACAGTCCGGCAAAAGGCAATTTACAAACGGCTTGGATTGAAATCCATTTTTTTGATTGACCACGGTTGGTCGCAATAGACCGCATGGCCCACTCGATACAAAGCAGCATCAGCAACAACGATGTTACATAGATGATCAATCCCGCCAGAGTCCAACGCATAGCGGAATCGTCCCCCATGATTTGCGCAGCGACAGCGACCAGGATCGGCAGGATAAAAAAAACCGTCGTAAGAATGCTATGTGCCACCACCGCCCACCAACCCGGGTGATATAGCCTAGCGGTTAATAACTGCCGGCGCACCCAAATAAAGAACCCCGGTACATCGCATGCTTCGCGGTTGATCATCATCAGCGACGGTGCAAACTTCAGCTGTAAGCCGAGCGGCCTCAATCGCGCGAAAAGCATCGTATCTTCACAAAACGCTCGGCTCCAATGATCGACCAGCTTCGCTCTGCGGATGGTACTCATTTTGACAGCGAGGGTTCCACCCCAGGCTATTTTGTACCAGTACATTTGGACGACGGCGCCGGCATTCCAAAGGTAGCGAACCAGCGACCCGTAATCCGCCGCCGCAGGCATGTACCATCGATTCCCACTGGCCGCTCCCACATGCTCGCCTTCCAGTGCCCCAGCCAACTCACGTAGCCATGATCGATGCGGAATCGTGTCGGCATCCAGTTGCGCAATGAACTCGTAAGAATCATCGAGCGACCTCACGACCTGCACCAGGCTGCTGCACTTCAGGCTGCAGGTCTCCAATCGGTCTACCAAGGGCTCCATTCCAATTTGGGATGAGGGCGACCGGGTTGCGTATTTTTCGGCAACGGGCCAAGCGGCATCGTGCCTGCTATCGACCACGATTCGAACTTTGTACTGCGGGTAATCTTGGTCGAGAATCGCTTGCAAACAGTCTTCGAGAAATGGGTCCGTCCCCCTTAAACAGAGCACCACGGCCGCCTTGGGGCAGGCTTCGTCGCTGGGAAGGTCCCTGCGGAACCTTCTTAAGGCACGAACGAACCCAAACACCATGACCGATTGAGCCACGGTCAAGGCAACTAGCACTCCGAAAATAACAATCGCAATTTGACTTAGTGGCATCTCGCACTAGTGGAAGGATGTTTCCAATTAACTCGACGAAACGCCGATCGATGAGGACTAGACCAATACCTGCCCACACACAACAGCAAGCCACCAACGAGAAGTTTAAGTCTCTTTGAGACCTGACGGAAGCCTCTTTTCAAACTCCGGTGACCTCTTTCCCGAGTCCCCCGCCCTACCGTCGTGCGGTAGCCTTTGCATCGGTCGAAGCGACCGCTATACTCCCTTTTTGGCTCCACACAGTAGAACTGCGGTACTTGGGGTCAGCCAGACTTAGATGATAGGGAAAGGGAAGAATAATGGCTCGAGCGTGTGAAAAGTGTGGTAAAGCTGGCCACATGGGCAATCAAATCGAAACCCGTGGTAAGGCAAAATACCTGGGTGGAGTGGGTACCAAAGTCACAGGCATTTCTCGTCGGAAATTCCGGCCGAACTTGCAGACAGTGAAGGTCACCACCGGAAATGGAACCAACCAAACTATGAAAGTTTGTGCTCAATGCTTGCGCAGCGGGGCGGTTCGGAAAGCAGTTCGTCGACGACCTTTCCGATTGACCACCGCCACGTCCGTGAAGGCCGGTTCATGAAGCTGACTCAGGACGACGTCCGAAAAGTCGCGATGCTATCACGACTGCGATTGTCGGATGGCGAACTTGCTCAAATAACCGAACAGCTTGACCAAATTGTCCAATACTTCGAGCTCCTGGACGGGCTGAACACGGACGACGTAGAACCCATGGCTCATGCCATGAACCTTGAAAACGTCTTTGCCAACGACGAGCTTCAACCCAGTTTGGCGCGCGAGGCCGCATTGGCCAATGCTCCCAAGCGGGATGACGAATGTTACCGGGTTCCAGCTGTGCTCGGCGACTAGATTACGACTTCGGTGCTTCATCGCAGCAATCTCCATCACCGCCGTCTAACGACTTCGCGTCATGTCGCCAATCGATGCTTCGGCTCACGAGTTACGGCGTCGCCTGATCGCAGGTGAAATCACAAGTGAGCAATCCGTACGTTCCTACTTGGATAAAATTTCCTCGTTTGATCCGGCAATCGGCGCATTCCTCGATACGGCCGGCGAAGCGGCGATTCAAAGGGCCAAGCAAATTGACCAACGCAGGTCGCGCGGCGAACCACTTGGGCTGTTAGCCGGCATTCCCGTGGCGATGAAGGATGTGATCTGCACCAAGGGCTGGCGCACTACCTGTGCATCTCGGATGTTAAGTGAGTTCATTCCACCCTACGATGCGACGGTTATCGCGAAACTATCGGCTGCCGATGCGATTTTAATCGGCAAGACGAATATGGACGAGTTCGCCATGGGCGGATCCACCGAGAATTCGGCATTCCAATTAACTCGCAATCCATGGGACGTGGAGCGAACTCCTGGCGGATCAAGCGGAGGTTCCGCTGCCTGCGTGGCGTGCGATATGGCGCCATTGTCAATTGGCACAGACACGGGCGGTTCCATTCGTCAACCGGCTGCTTTCTGCAGCGTGACTGGCTTGAAGCCCTCATATGGTCGGGTCAGCCGGTTTGGACTGGTTGCCTTTGCCAGCAGTTTGGATCAGATCGGCCCTCTAGGAACGTCCGTACCAGATGTCGCATTGTTACTTCAGGCCATCGCCGGCCACGACCCCCGGGATTCGACTTCGGCAAACTTACCTGTTCCGTCCTATTCGGAAACCGTCAACAAACCCATTTCAGGTCTACGGGTGGGAGTGGTCCGCGAGCATTTTGGTGACGGCGTGAATCCTGAGATCTCCACTGCCGTACTAGCCGCCATTGATGTGTTCCGATCGTTTGGGGCCAGCATCACAGATGTCTCTCTGCCTCACGGCAAGTACGGCGTAGCCACTTACTACATCATTGCACCTTGTGAAGCCTCAAGTAATTTAGCGCGCTATGATGGCGTGCACTATGGTTACCGGTGCGACGAAAAGACAATGTTGGAAGAGTTGGAGTTTGAGCGTCGCTCTGTCTCTTCGAGTCCGTTATCCGCAACGGTAGCTCGAACATCGAGTCAACTCGATTCACCGCTGGTTCGGTTGTACCGGCAGACCAGGGCGGAGGGCTTCGGCCCCGAAGTTAAGCGTCGCATCATGCTCGGGACCTATGCGCTGAGCGCTGGCTACTACGACGCCTATTACTTGAAAGCTCTCAAGGTAAGGCGTCTCATTCGACGCGATTTTGACCAAGCGTTCCAGGAAGTCGATGTCATCCTCGGACCGACCACACCGCATCCTCCATTCAGAATTGGAGAAAAGGCCAACGATCCACTGGCAATGTACTTGGAAGATCTCTTCACGGTCCCGGCCAACCTCGCAGGCATTCCAGGAATCTCTGTACCGTGTGGATTTACAGGTTCGGGCCTACCGATCGGTTTGCAATTGCAGTCGTCTGCATTTTCTGAGGAGACGTTGCTGCGCGCCGCGCAAATGTTCCAATCCGTGACCGATTGGCATCGGCGCCGCCCAACCCTTCTTCCCCAAACTCCCAAGCAAGCCGAGGGTTACACATGAACGCTGTGCCCTACGACGTCATTATCGGCTTGGAAGTCCATGTGCAGCTGAAGACGCTGACGAAACTCTTCTGCCGTTGCAGTACCGAGTTCGGTGCCCCGCCCAACACCCAGACGTGTCCCGTGTGCATCGGCATGCCCGGTGCGCTACCGGTGCTTAACCGGGAGGCTTTTCGACTCTCACTGAAGACGGCGGTGGCAATCCATTGCGAAATTCCCGCTTATACCAAGTGGGATCGGAAAAACTACTACTATCCCGACCTACCCAAAGGTTATCAAATAAGTCAATTTGACCTTCCCATGTCTCGTAACGGCTGGCTTGAAATCGAAGATACCAAGGGGGAGTTCCAACCGAAGCGGATCGGCATTATCCGAGCTCATCTCGAAGAGGACGCTGGAAAGAGCATGCACGACGAGGTTGCCGGCAAAGCGGATAGCCGAATTGACCTCAACCGAACTGGCACGCCGCTGTTGGAAATTGTCAGCGAGCCCGACATGCGTTCAGCAAAAGAAGCCAAAACGTATCTCAATGAGCTCAAGCTGCTGCTTGAGTTTTTGGAAGTGTCGGACTGTAACATGCAGGAAGGTAGCTTGCGAGTCGACGCAAACATCAATTTGCACGTGCATACTTCCGCCGGAAAAACCGCCACTCCGATTGTTGAAATCAAGAACGTAAACAGCTTTCGCGCTGTGGAACGTGCCCTCACCTACGAAGCTTGGCGCCAATTCGAGGAATGGAAAGAAACAGGCCACAAATTAGGAGACGTTCCCAAGCAAACCCGCGGATGGGACGACCAAGCCGAAGTAACGCGTGGTCAGCGACATAAAGAAGAGTCCAGTGATTATCGTTATTTCCCCGATCCCGATCTAGCTCCCGTTCTAGTGCATGCATCCGAAGTCGATGCCGTGCGTGCCAGTTTGGGTGAATTGCCGGCGACCACACGCGGACGGTTGACGAAACAGTACGGTTTGGACCATTACGACGCGGATGTGATTGTAAATCAAGGTCGTGCCTTCGTTGCCTATTTCCTGACGTTGGCGGATGGTTGCGGGGACGGAAAACGAGCCAGTAACTGGATTCAGCAAGACGTCATGCGAACGCTCAATGAACGTGGCCTTCGAATTGAGTCCTTTTCGGTACCGGCCTGGTCGTTGGCGAAACTCCTAGCCTTGGTAAAAACGGGGGAACTGGACAATTCGCGTGCCAAGGAAGTTTTCCAGCAAATGCTCGACCACGGCCAGTCGGTTAGCGAGGCCATGACTACCTTGGGAATTACCAAAGTGGATGAGGACGCCCTGACATCCCTATGCCGCGAATTGCTGCTTGCCAACCCCAAGATCGTTGCCGACCTTAGAGCAGGCAAGCAGCAGGCGATCGGTGCCTTAGTTGGACAAGCGAAAAAGAAAAACGCGAATGTGAATCCCGGCCGAGTTCGCGAGATTTGTTTGAAACTAGCCGAAACCATGTAATGGCTGCGGTAGTGCGTCGACGTCGGGAATGTGGATCAGTCGCCCGGCAAAAATGGGCGGCGAGTGTGCCACTGGCCGCCGCCGAAGTCAGCTATGATGTCCGGCAAAGTTCAATTCGGCGGCAAGCCAGTGCTGAACAACGTAGGTCTAGACACACCACTACCAGCGAGCGAGCGCCATGTCGGTCGAGTCGCAAATATTCTCTCGCTTTCTCCGCGCTATAGGTCGGATCGACACGCTGCCCCAGCAGGATCTGGAATCCCTCATGCGTGACTCGGAGTGTCTCCAGGACGTCGACGTTGAGCAATTCGCTCAGCTACTATCGGCCCTGCAGCAATCGCATGTCAGTGAGTCGCAGGGACCACTGTATGGGGCAGTTTTTGGGCAGATGCTGGCCGCACGACATCGGCGGGCCAAATCCGGTAAAGGGACCGAAGAACCTGAGACTATCCGATCGGACCTGATCGCGTTGTACTCTTCGCTGTCAAAAAAATCAGCGTTACGTGGCCCCGTTTTGGCGATGCTAGCTGTACCTGTTGTGGCATCCAACCTGCGGGCATTTGTCGAACTCGTTGTTCACGACCCTCCTTTGCAAAGCCGTGCTTCCGATTTGGCGTTTGCCAGCTTGTTTCAAATGGCGGATCTCCCGGCCGATGTTCTGTTTCCTAGCTTGTTGGATGGCCTCCAGCACTTGACCGTTTCTGCGGCGATCTTGGATTTGTCGAATCACTTATTCCGATCTGGACGTATTGTTCAACATCCGGCTGCCCAGCGATCCGGGCAACTGGCCACGCTCCTAGGACAAATCGCTCAGCGACTGTCGCGATTGGAGGAGAATCCCGGCGAGTCGGCGCTCGAAGCCGAGGAAATTGCGGAACAGGTCGCGTCCAGCGTTCAAATGGCGGTCTCGTTATGTGATGCCTTAGCGCAGATTGGGGATCAGCAGTTTGTCGGCAAGTTGTATCAGGCCTCGGAAATCCGGCACCGTCGATTACGTACGGAAGCGGCGGCAGCGCTTGTGCGTTTGGGTGAAACCGCAGGCAAACAGATGCTTGTCGAGTTGGCGGCCGAACCAGTAGCCAGGCTGCGAGTCTTGGCGTATGCCAAAGAACTAGACCTTCTCGTAGATATTCCTGAGATATATCGTACCGCGACCGCCGCCGCAGAGGCCGAGCTGGCCGCTTGGCTGGCCGAGCCATCTCAATTCGGCCTGGCGCCCACCAAATTG
>JANNPR010001152.1:0-4113 GCA_031400345.1 Planctomycetota bacterium
GTGCATCAGGTCGCGATCCAGCGTCAATTGTTCAAGCAACCTGTGTGCCTCGTACAAGATGGCCATACCCGGTGCTTCGTAAACCCCGCGACTTTTCATACCCACAAAACGATTCTCGACCATGTCCACCCGGCCCACGCCATGTCGACCGCCGATCCGGTTCAATTCCTGAACCATCGCCAGGGGAGGTGCCTGTTGTCCGTTGAGCGTCGTGGGCACACCGCGTTGGAATTCGATGCGAACGTTTTCAATTTGGTCCGGGGCTTTCATCGGCGAGACAGTCATGCCAAATTCGACAAGCTCGACACCGTTGACGGTTAGATCTTCGAGCTTACCTGCCTCATAACTAATGTGCAGGCAGTTTTCGTCCGAACTATACGGCTTGCTGACCGAAGCTTTGACCGGAATCTTTTTATCGTTGCAATACGCGATCATTTCCGTACGGCCAGGAAATAGTCGCCGAAATTTATCCATCCGCCAAGGCGCGATCACTTTGACTGCCGGATTGAGTGCTTCGGCAGCCAGTTGAAAGCGGCATTGATCGTTGCCCTTGCCCGTGGCCCCATGAGCGAAAGCGTCGGCGCCAACGTCGCGTGCAATCTGCAAACACTTCTTCGCAATCAGCGGTCGAGCTATGGACGTACCGAGCAAGTACACCGCCTCATACTTCGCCTGCCATTGCAACACCGGGAAAGCGAAATCGCCACATACTTCCTCCCGAGCGTCCACGATTCGTGAACTCACAGCGCCCGCGTTCCGGGCCTTTTGGAGAATTGCCTCCCGATCCTCACACGGTTGTCCTAAATCGACATACACCGCATGAATGTCGTACCCTTCATCACGCAGCCATCCCAAAATCACCGACGTGTCCAACCCACCCGAGTACGCCAACACGCAACTAGGCATAAAGGTATCACCCGAATTTACTGTACTAAGAGGCTGTTGCTATCTTGTCCAAAACTACCAATTATTGAAGCCAAAGCGAAAGTTGTGAACTGTGCGTTTAGCGTGCAAGAGTGGGTCACTTTTTGGAAGTTAATTTGCGCAACGCTAAAAAACCCTAGCGCTAAGACTTCGCGAATTCTTTCGCTTGCAGTTCAGCCTTCAATGATCCGAGCTAGGGCTTGGAATCGACCTTTCGGCAGTACGCCAATATATCTGCGATAGATGTGATTCCCTTCTGAGACTTGACAACTCCATCGGGCTCATCGATACCATCAGAGGTCGGTTCATCCTGTTCTTCGACAACTGGAGCGGTTTTGGTGGCGGGAGCGGGCGCCACTTTTGTGGGCGGCTTCTCAGGTGATGGCACCGGAGCCTTCTTCGCGGGCGACGATTCCGTAGGACCGGACGACACAGAGGCAGCTGCCTTTGCTCCATCGACTCCACCATCCTTAGCGCGGGCCGCAGCCAGGATATCCGCCACCGACATTTTCTTCGGGTCGACCTTTGCTGGAGCCGGCGACGCAGACGCCGGGATCTCGGCTGAAGGCTTTTTGACGGGCGTTGCACTTGCCGGCGCTTTTACGGAAGCCTTCTCAGCAGCGGATGCTGTCGGTGTGTGGGCAGCCTCTACGGCTCCACCTCCCTTGTTCGCCCTGGCTGCCGCCATAATATCAGCGACACTTATCTTCTTAGCATCGGCGGCCGGCTTTGCAGCTGCCGCTGGAGTACCTTTTGCAACACCCGGAGTACCCGTTGCAGCGGCGCTGGGTGTGGCAGATGACTCGGTCTTTGCACCGGCTGCCGCAGCGCTAGCCTTCTCCGCTCTTGCGGCGGCCAGAATGTCGCTAACCGACCCCTTTCCGGCCGCAGCCGGCTTCGCGGCCGCTGCCGTCTTAGTTGCGGTTGCAGGTTTTGAGACGGCACTTGGTTTCGCTTCGGGTTTCGCTTCGGCAGTTGCCGGTATTTCTGTTTTTGCGGGAGCCTTTTTACCTTCGGCTTTCTTGTCGTCTGGCTTGGGCGGAGGCGCATCCACAACTTTTAGACAAGACGGATCGATGTCGTACCAGCCAATGTTGTTGAGGGCACCGAATTCAACGAGCGCCCTGCCGCTCATATTTACGGTTTTTACCGTACCCGTCATGCCCTTGAAGCGGCGCAGCTCGGGCAGCGTCTCGTCTACAATCACGAACTTATCCGTAAGATCACGTTGCAGCTTTATGATGTTCTCGAAAACCATCGCCCAATCTCGCTCAATGACGTCTCAAGACAACCGAGTGGTTCGCCATTCTGGCCCCCAATCCCGGGGAAATCAAGGCGGCGTCAAGCGATAGATTGTGATGCTCTTAACCAGGCCAACCACTTAGAGACCGACTCACCACTACGATCCAAAACGTAGGATGGGCACTCTTGCCCGTCCTTCTAATAGAAGTCAGGCAAACTTGTTGCACATAGCACGGACAGGAGTGCTCGCCCTACCTTTCACTTCAACGGTCATTTACTCTTGGTCGGGCGAAACACACTAATCCATGTGAGGAATGGGTTGACGTATCGAGTCTGAATCCACACCCTGCCTTGGCCTGAGAAGCGACACACAAGACCTTCTCCACCGAAGAAAAGGCTCTTAAGCTTGCCTCCCGTACTGAGTCCTGGGAGGGTGGTTACCTGGTATTGCAACGTATCTTCAAAAGCCACCACGTAGCCCGTGTCAACAAAGTAGTCCTCGGAAACGTCAATTTCCAAGATGGCGCCGTACGAGTTAAAGAAAATGTCGCCGGTTCCGGAGGCCTTAAGCAGAACCAATCCTTGTCCGCTGAAAAAACCCTTGGCACCCTGCCATTTCCCCGTAAGTTCCACACCATCGCTGTGAACCAGAAAGGCGCCTCGTTGTAGGAGCAGCGAGTTTCCCTGCAGGTAGTAATGCTGTGTATCACCGGGAGCACCGGCTGCGAACGAAACCTCGCCGGGACCGGACTCCGCGGTCAGCGTGTTGATCACCAAGCTCTCACCACCCAGCGCCCGACCAATCGAGCTCATCAAGCCACCCTTCAAACCGGCGGCAAGTCTGACAGCGGGGTCCATTGCCGCCATCGCCGAAGGTTCGGCAAATACTTTTTGCCCTTGTTCCAAATGAACCGTCAGCATGGCGAAATCAGGACGCTGCGATATGTCGATCTTGAGCTTACTTGTCATGGCACCTGTTCTCCGATAGTAACCCGACGCGCCAGCGAGGCACTCGGCCGCTGACGCTCCAACGAGGCTGGCTTTATGAAGCGATCGTGTGCGGTTCGCTCATCATTACGATTACTTGTCTGCTAACGTGGCTTAAGCTTCGGTCCTAGCAGTTTGCCAAAACCGGGCGGGTTGTGACTTTGACAATACAGCTTACCTTGCCCGCTAAAGCGGCAAACCAACCCTTCGCCCCCAAGGTAGCTGGCGATCAAGCTATTACCCGCCTTGGCCATTCGGAATTGCAAAGTGTCCTCGAAAGCCACAATGTGACCGGTATCCACGATGTACTCACCACGCACGTCGATGGGGTAAATTGCACCGAAGCTATTGAGGAACAGGTCGCCTGCTCCGCTGCACTTGACCCAGAACATGCTTTCACCGCTAAACAACGCGGAAGTGAAACCTTGCCATGTCGCGTCGATGTCGATTCCGGCAGCGGAGGCCAGCCAACTCGACCCCTGCACGATTAGGGATCCGCCCACCAATCTATGATGGATCACGTCTCCCATCATGGTAGGCCCGAGCAGAAGCGTCTGGTTCGGGCGTGTGGAAGTAAAATGGTTTAAAAAAAAGTTCTCTCCGGAAAACATCCTTTTAAGGCCCTTCATAATCCCACCGCTGCCACCTCGGTTGCGGGCCGAAGTCTGCACGTTGATGCCGGTCGACATAGCGATCATCGCTCCGACCTCGGTCGTTATTGTCTCGCCGGTGTCCAATGACAGGTTCACGACCGATGCCGCCGGTCTAGCAAGCACCTCAAATCGCATGGTTAACCTCGTAATGCCGGTGGAAAGAACAAGTTCAAATCTTTAAGCCTGAAGCGCGAGCGAACGGTATGGGCATACTAACCCGAAGCGTCAGCGAGGCGCACTGGCTCGCTCCTAGCTGACGCTTCGAGTCAGTATTTAATGTTCCTACGCTTGCGCTTCATGTTTTCTT
>JANNPR010001154.1:0-4717 GCA_031400345.1 Planctomycetota bacterium
GAAGCAGCGCAGCACGCTGTTCCCATATCTCCCACTCTCTCCCGGTTCACCTGTGCCAATCCAGACTAAACCGTCGGCAACTATCGGCAACGCGAAAGTCTGCCAGCCGAGCTTGCCAACCCGTTTCACGTTTTCGCCACGTTGTTTGAGCGCACCTCACCTATTCCGTTTTTCAATTTGCCAATGGGTCGGTGCGCCTGTTTCAGGGCTGACCGAATTGCGAGACTTGTCACGACCCAGCATGGGCCAGTCGGCTCCGCCGACTGGACAACAAAGCGGAAACGCGATGGAGGCCAGAAGGGGTAAGGGGACGCAGCTCGTTTCGAATCTAGCTGCGTCCCCTTTTCCTTTTCTGTCCTTTTCTGTGGGTGTCTTTAAATTTCTCGATTCCGCTGAGACTGACGATTCCGACATAGGCTTGTAGCATTCCCGATCCGTACCATAGCTCCGCCGGAAATGCAAAAACTGAATGCAGATCGCGTGACATTGGTGGTGAGTTGTGGCATGGGTCGGCCATGCCGACGCTGTATGTGGTCATCGCGGCTTTGTGTCTCTTGTTTCCCGGATGTGGCGATTCAAAAAAACATGACGCGGGCCCTCGCGCCGTCGTGATGCGAGCAGCCCCTTCGGGTCGCAGGAGGTGCAAACATTTCGACACTCAACTTTCATCTGGCTGCGGCAGCCTGTAAACTATCTATCAACTCTCACCGCTACGAACCTGCCTCCTCCCCCGCCCAGTCCAAGGTTTTCCTATGTCCAAGCTGGCGCCGCGCCTGTTACGTTGTCTGCCGTTGGTTGGCTTCCCGTTATTGGCCTGCTGCCTGGCATCGGTTTCACTGGCCGACGATTCGCTGCACACGCGGATCGACGCGATCATTGAAGCGAAGGCCGGCGGCACACTAGCCGCTCAGTCTACCGATGCCGAATTCCTGCGGCGGGTTTATCTCGATCTGGCCGGCAGGATTCCGTCCGTCGAAGAAACGCAGGCGTTTCTTGCCGATTCAGCCGCAGATAAACGCAAGAAAACCATCGATCGGTTGCTGGCCAGCGACGACCACGCCCGCCGAATGACGCAGGCGTTTAACATCATGCTGATGGAGCGGCTGGCCGACGATGCGACTTGGAAAAAGTACCTCCACGAGTCGTTCAAGGCGAATAAGCCGTGGGATCAGATGGCCCGCGAGATCCTCAACCCAAACTCCGAAGAGGAAGCACTCCGCGGGGCAGCGGTGTGGTACGTCAAACGGTTGGAGAACTATGGGCAGAACCCGGTCGATGTTCCCGCACTCGTCCGCGATGTTGGGCGGCACTTCATGGGCATCGATGTGCAGTGCTGCCAGTGCCACGACCATCTTTTCGTGGATGAATACAAGCAGGACTATTACCAGGGCATCTATGCTTTTGTGGGGCAGGCATACATTCGCAAAGACGTGCAGTATCCGGCAATTGGCCTGAAGCCGCTGGAGAAGAAAGTCGAGTACATGTCCGTCTTCGTGCAAAAGCCGATGACGGTCGGCCCGAAGCTGCCGGGGATGGAGGAAGTCGCTCTGCTCACCTTCCCGAAAGGTGAGGAATTCGCCCAGCCGCCGGATAAGAAGACAGAGTTTCCGGGAGTTCCAAAATTCAACACGCTGTCGATTCTCTCGGAGCAGCTTCCGCGGGCCGAGAATTCGCTGTTCACGCGTAACATTGCCAATCGCCTGTGGTGGCTCATGATCGGCCGTGGCTTGGTTTGGCCGCTCGACCTGCAGCACGCGGACAATGCGCCCTCGCATCCAGAAGTGCTGGATCTGCTCGCGAAGGATCTGGTGGAGCATAAGTTTGATATGCGGCGTCTGCTGCGTGAAATCGCCTTGAGCCGCACGTATCAACGATCAAGCGTCGCCCCGGACGAAGCCTCGGCCGAAGCGCCGCTGGAAAGTTACCGCACCGCGTTGGAAAAGCAGCTTTCGTCGGAGCAGATGCTGGCCAGCGTGCGGCAGGCGCTTGGAGCGAGCAAGCCGCTGGTGATCGCTGCCGACGACAAGAGTTGGGCTGAATGGCAGACGAAGTTCGACAAGGCCATGGCTAATCCGGCCCGCGAGCCGGAAGTGGAGCACAGCCCCACGGTGAAGGCGGCCCTGTTCCTGATGAATGATGAGACAGTGCTGGGCTGGATCAATCCCAAGGATGACAATCTGGCCGTCCGCCTCATGAAGCTCGAATCGGCCGACGCCCGGGCGGATGAGCTTTATCTGGCGGTCCTGTCGCGCCAGCCGACCGATGAAGAGAAGAAGCAGGCCGGCGAATATCTGTCGGCCCGCAAGGATCGTCGCGAGAAGGCGGTCGCAAATCTGGTCTGGAGTTTATTGGCTTCGAACGAGTTCTGCGCGAATCACTAAGTCGGATCAATGACTATGAAATACTCGCATCTCTGCTCGCCCCACGAGCATCAATTCTCCCGTCGCCAGATTCTCGGGGCCGCGGCCGGAGCGGCCGGCGCCGTTGGCCTCGGCTCACTGCTGCAGCCGGCGGTGGCGGAAGAGATCAAGAAGAAGCAGAAGCAAGTGCTCTTGGTCTGGATCGACGGCGGAATGAGCCAGTTGGAAAGCTGGGATCCGAAGCCGAACACGCTTTTCGGCGGCCCTTTCCGCGCAATTCCGACGAGCGTGCCGGGGGTGCATTTTAGCGAGCTGTTGCCGAAATCAGCGAAGCAGATGCATCACCTCGCGATCCTCCGCAGCATTCATACGCAGGACAACTCGCACTCCGCCGGCGTTGCCCGCATCCAGCGCGGCGATCCAAAAAATCGCGGCGTTACCTACCCCTATTTCGGTTCGGCTGTGGCCAAGTTGCTGGGTCCCGGCGATAGCGGCCTCCCTCCGTACGTCTGGATCAAGCCTGGAAGCAGCGGCTTCATCCATCAGGATGCCGGGTTTCTCGGTCCTAATTTCGGAGCGGTTGCCTTTGGCGATGGCAAACCGCCGGAAAACCTGGTTCTGCACTCCTCGCTCACAGCGCAAGACGACGATGAGCGCAACGCGCTGCGTGCTGCCGCCAACGCCCGGCACGCGAAGAATCGCCGCAAGCAGATGGGCGACGCAACCAGCTATGTCTACGACGTCGGCCGCACGCTGATGAAGCGGCAGGACCTGTTTGACACCTCGAAGTTCGACCCCAAGGACATCGATCGCTACGGCACGCACGAAATCGGCCGTCACATGCTGCAGGCCCGCAAAATGCTCGAAGCGGGCGTCACTTTCGTCAAGGTTAACAGCTACGGCTGGGACACGCACGGCGACAACTTCAACGGCCATTTGAGCCTGATGCCCAAGTTCGATCAGGCCTTTGCGACCATCGTTGAGGATCTGGCCGATCGCGGAATGCTTGCGAATGTGCTCGTCATTGCGATGAGCGAGTTCGGCCGTACGCCGCTAATCAACGGCCACATTGGCCGCGACCATTGGCCGGAAGCCTGGTCCATCGCGATGGCCGGCTGTGGCTTGAAGAAGGGCATTGTCGTCGGCGAGACGAACGACAAAGGCACATTCGTGAAGACGGAAGAGTACGACATCGGCCACATTTTCCACACCTGGTTCAAAGCGCTCGGCATTGATCCGGCGAAGGTCGAATACGACAACGCCGGCCAGCCGCTGCCCATCGCCCACGACGACATGCACGCCATCAAGGAACTGCTGGCCTGATCGCGTGCCCGAATCTGGACCGTCAGTAAGGAAGAAAAGACAACATGGACACCAAAGAACTTCTCAAAAAATACGAGCCGAAAACCAGCAAAGTCATCCCTGCCGAGCCGCAGATTCGCCTCGCCCGGTTCAGTCCGTGTGGGAAGGTTCTTGCCGCCGGCGGTTTTGATGGCCGCGTGCGGCGGTGGAATGTGGTTGAAGCGGAGGCGGTCGAAATGACTGCCCTGGAAGGCCATCACGCCTGGGTGGAAGCAGTTGCCTTTCACGCTGACGGCGAGCTGCTGCTCACGTCCGACTCCTGGGGCCAACTCTGCTGCTGGAGCGGCTACGCTTCCGATAAGCCGACGGTGAAGTGGCGGCATGAGCAGGCCCACGATGGCTGGCTGCGCGATCTGGCGGTCAGCCCTGACGGCAAGCTCGTAGCCAGCGGCGGCAGCGACCGGATCGTCCGCATCTGGGCCGTTGAAGACGGCGCGAAGAAGCATGAGCTGGCAGGCCACGGCCAGGATATTTTGCGCGTTTGCTGGGCGCCGGACGGCACGCTGCTCACGGGCGATGACCGCGGCATCGTCAAGCATTGGAAGCTCGACGGCTCGCTCATCCGCCAGTTCGACGCCTCCCCGCTTTACACGCTCAGCCGCTTGCAGGATTGCGGCGGGGTACACGCGCTGGCAATTGACCGCGAAGGAAAGATGATCGCCGCGGGCGGCCTGGTGCCTAAAAATGGCGGCACTGTCATCGGCATTCCCACCGTCATTACGTTCGACGTCGCTACCGGCGACCAGAAGCACAAGCTAGAGCTTGGCGCAACAAACGATGCCTTCGTCGCTGACATCAAGATTCACGATGAAGACTTCCTGTCGGTCGTTACCTACGGCACGCCCGGTGCCGGGCAGTTGCTGTACGTCCGCCCCTCCGAGAATACCCCGTTCTTTACGAAGAAGCTGTCAAATGCCCACAGCCTCTCCTGGCATCCGGACGGCAAGCGGCTCGCAGTCGTCACCACCAACCCCGGCAGCAACGGCAATGGCCGT
>JANNPR010001161.1:0-22040 GCA_031400345.1 Planctomycetota bacterium
CGGGCTGACGCTTCCCACCGCACACCTCACGGATGCCTTGGCGGTGGCTGAGAGAATACGCAGGGCCATTGAACGCGGCCGGTGGGACCAAGTGGGGCAATCGTTTCGGCTATCGGTGAGCATTGGTGTAACCGAGTGTAGCCAATCGGATGATGTCGATGAGCTCTTTGATCGAGCCCGTGACGCGATGGAGTCGGCCACTGTCGAAGGGGGCAACCGCTGTGTTGTCCTGAATGCCGCGCGTTCCGAAAGCGCTTAGTGTGATGTCGTAGGCAAACCCCGTATGCCGTAACGGCACACCGAGTGCGGCGACGTCTATTCAATGCGTCGGACAATCATTGTCGGTGGACCAACCTCGGCATCCCCTATCACGATCGCGGAATCTAGCACGCCGTGGACACCGCGGGAGGCCTCACTGTTTGCGAAGACATGGACCAATGGCTGATTCACCGAAACGCGGTCGCCAATCCTCACCAGCATTTCTAGGCCGACGGAATGATCGATCTTATCGGACACGAAGCGTCGTCCACCCCCTAGCTCAATCACGATTTGTCCTAGTTTCTCAGTGTCAATGCATTGGACGAAACCGCTCCGCCGGGACGCGATCCATTGGCGTGGCGCAACTGCACGAGGCGCCCACAAATCTCCGCCTTGTGCCTCGACCATTTCGGCAAGCTTCTGCAAAGCACGTCCAGAAGTTACATGAATCAACAGCTGCGATTTCGCATCTGTGTGTGATACTGCCCTGCCCGTAAGGACCATCAGTTCGGCACCCAAAGCCAATGTAACTTCGAGCAAATCGGCCGGGCCCTGTCCCTGGAGTGCTGTTATGGTTTCGTCGACCTCTACCGCGTTTCCGACCATTCGGCCAAGTGGTTGATTCATGTCCGTGATCAAAGCTGAAGTCTGAACCCCCATTCGTTTTCCGGTTTCGACCAACGAAGTCGCCAGGCGCTCCGCATCTTCGATCCGCTTCATAAAGGCGCCTGAGCCATATTTCACGTCCAAGGTTAAAGCGGAAAGGTTTTCGGCGAGCTTCTTACTCATGATGCTGGCAGTTATCAGCGGTATTGAGGCGACCGTCGCCGTGACATCGCGCAAGGCATACAACCGCTTGTCTGCCGGGGCAATTTCTTCAGAAGCACCTGAGATCACACAGCCGACGCGGGCCGTGATCCTCTGTAGCTCGTCAATGGATAGATCCGTTCGGAAGCCAGGAATTGACTCGAGCTTATCCAGCGTTCCCCCGGTCGCTCCTAAACCACGCCCCGAGATCATAGGTACTTGCAGTTCGCAGCACGCTAACAGCGGAGCCAACAACAGCGATACTTTGTCACCGATGCCACCGGTAGAGTGTTTGTCGACCCAGACGGCACCAGGAGGTTTTGTTATCAGCGTTCCAGAACGTAGCATTGAGTCGGTTAGGATGGCGGTTTCACCCGGTGACATGCCGCGCAAAAAAATGGCCATGGCCCATGCCGATATCTGGTAGTCCGGTATCGTACCGGCCGTGAATCCCGAAATCATGCAGTTAATTTCATCCCGAGTTAACTCAGCTCCATCCCTTTTTCGAGCAATAATGAACGACGGATTTAAGGCAGCCGCTGCAGGTGTTCCAAGATTTTCCATGAACGGATTGTACTTTTCGGGCAGCGTTCGAGCAAAATCGCCAGACAAAGCTCTCCGGCTTATGATGCTGCGGCCCATGCCCGCAATCGCTATACTCTCCATCTTACGGGAGCACTCTCCATCTCACGGGAGCAGGGTACGGAGGTGAAAGGAATGCTTACATGAGCGAACCAATCATCAGCGTGTCCGGATTGCGCGGTATTGTCGGTGAGTCTCTGACACCCACCGTCTCCATGCGCTATGCCTGCGCGTTTGCTGCGGAAATTCGTGGAGGCCCAATTGTCGTCGGCCGAGATGGTCGAACTTCGGGGAGAATCTTCTTGGATTCGGTCAGCGCCGCATTGCGGGCCGTCGGACGAACGGTAATCGATGCGGATGTAGCCGCAACTCCGACCATCGGCGTCCTGGTGAGACAGCACCACGCAGCAGGAGGGATTCAGGTCTCGGCTAGTCATAACCCGCCTGAATATAACGGGTTTAAGTTATTCGATCCCAAAGGATCGGTGATCACAGGGTCTGACGGCCAACAGGTTTTGGAAAGGTATCGAGCAGGCGAACAGCGTTGGACCACGTACGAACGCCTTGGCCGTTACGAAACTTGCCCCGATTCTACTGGCGAACATCTCGCACTCGTATTGAAAACGGTAAATGTCGACCGTATTCGCCAAAGACAATTCCGCGTTCTCCTGGATTCAAATCATGGGGCGGGCAGTATCTTAGGACAACATCTTCTCAAGGAACTCGATTGCCATATTACCTTGCTCGGCGACCTTCCGGACGGACATTTCGAACACCCGCCTGAACCAATCGAAGAAAATCTTGTTGGCGTTTGCAAACGAGTTGCCGCGGCTAAAGTGCAGATTGGATTCTGTCAGGATCCGGACGCAGACCGATTGGCGGTCATCGACGAACATGGAAGGTATCTGGGTGAAGAATACACGCTGGCGTTATGCCTCGACCACACGCTTCGTCAACGCATCGGAACCGTCGTAACCAATTGCGCCACAAGCAAAATGTGCGAAGATATCGCTGTTCGCCATGGTGCCACCTTCGTTCGTTCTGCCGTCGGAGAAGCCAACGTTGTCCAGCAAATGCGCTCCCACGATGCCGTCTTCGGCGGTGAAGGTAGCGGTGGCCCGATTGACCCTCGCGTAGGTTATGTCCGAGACAGTTTCGTTGGCATGGCTCAGATCTTGGACTCGATGGCGGCGCGGGAATTGCCGATTAGCGTGTTAGCGAATGAGTTGCCACGATATGAAATCTTCAAACGCAAAGTCTCCATGCCAACTGAAAAACTGGCATCCGCGCTCGACGCGTTGGAAAAGCACTTTAGTTCGGCGAAATGCAGCCGATTAGACGGTCTGCGGTTGGATTGGCCCGATCAATGGTTGTTGATTCGGGGAAGTAATACCGAACCAATCATTCGGGTCATCGCTGAGGCCAAGTCGCAGGATACCGCTGTCCGCCGCAGTTTAGAAGCGATCAAGGTCTTGGCGTCGCTTCACTAGGGGTTTCAGGGTGCGCTCGTCTCTGAAGGCTTTTTGTTCGGAATCTGTCAGGATGCACCGCCGAGCCAGTTGCGAAATTCGAGTTCGTTGGTAAAGACTCCTCGTTCAATCCACTGGATCAGCAATGGCTGCGAACTCGGGCATAATTGCACGATCAGATTCCGCCACGCCGCGAAAGAGCACGCACCTTTGAGCTCGACGTACATTAGTCGCCCGTCCCGATCGAATAGGCAGCCATCTAACCGCCATGAAGAGGGCTCTCGCGGATCGGAACCCCACGTGAATGAGCCATCAGGTTCGGTGAACATTCTTGATAGGGTATTTAATCGCGCGATGGCATCTTCAAAACTCGTTTCTAATGGCTCTTGTAAGTCATGCGCTGCTACCAGGACCAAACGTAAATTGATGCCGTCGTGACAGGCCTCAGGGCCCAGCGTCACTGCCGACGGCAACGCGTGAAGAGCAATATGAAACGGACGCAACTTAGTGATAACCATTTAGCGGGCAACCGCAGCTTGAAAAATAGCTTCAAAGCGTAAGCGATTTTGCGTGGTGAAGTCGCTACATTTGTCGAGCATTATGGAAGGGCTCTCGTAACCCAATAAGAATGCTAATTTCTTAAGTTCGCCTTCGCTTTCCGGGAGATCGTGTCGCGCGGTCGTGTTCATGAGTCGCAACCCAGATTCGACGCTGCGAAGAAAACGATACGAACCTGCAAAATACTCCGCGTCCTCACGGCTCAGCGCATCAATGCGGCAAAGAGCAGCCAGGGCATCGAGGGTTCCCGGAACGAGGACTTCCGGATGCGTTGCTGCATTGCGTAACTGCAACATTTGCACACAAAACTCGATGTCTACCGTGCCGCCAGGTCCGCGTTTGAGATTTCGTTTCGATGCCGACTCTTCCAGACGGAAACGCATGCGGTGGATCTCTTGGGCAAACTCCGGCCGCCATGCAGGTTCCACAATGCACTTATGCACTACCCGCATTGCTGCGGCACTTGCTTCGGGGTCGCCGAATATGATCCGCGACTTGCAGAGAGCCTGCCGTTCCCATAGTTGCCCAGGACCCGCGAAGAAGTATCGCTCCAATTCAGGCAGAGGAACGGCGAGTGCCCCGCTCTTGCCGGTCGGCCGAAGCCGCGCGTCGACTTCGTAAAGCCGCCCGTGTGGACCTAATTGAGTCACAACCTTAATGATCCGCTGAGCCAGCTGACTAAAAAAATGTTGATTGTTGGTTGGCTCCGTTCTAAGACCGCGGTGCCGATGCTGCGTTTGACCGTCTCCTTCATACAGAAAAACGATGTCTAAATCAGAATGGTAATTGGGTTCACGACCTCCCAGCTTACCCATAGCCAACACCACCAACGAGCAAGGTTGCCCATCTCTTTCGCCACCACTCATCGTCGGTTTTCCATAGCGTTCGATGAGACGTTCGTATTCGGTTTGCGTAATGAGCGATAAACAAACTTCAGCAATGTCGGACAGCGAACGGTGCGTTGCTTGGATGTCCTCCTTCTCCAATGTGTCTCGCACTCCCACTCGCAAATGGAAGGAGTTTTTGAAGCTGTGAAGGATTGGTTCTAGGTCCTCTGCACCACTGCATAAGTCATTTAGTTTTTCGTACAAGTTCGATTTTGTGGGTAGCTTGTCAAGCAACAGCGAATCGAGCAGTTCGTCGATCATGCCAGGATTGCTGGTCAAGATGGCCGATAAGTAAGGGCTCGTAGCACACAATTGAACGTAAAGTTGCAAAGAGGGCGGATTGAAGCTGAATAGCTCCCACAACACCCCTTTCCCACCGAGTGAATCACTGACTTTGGTGAGATCGATGAGTGTGGCGTCTGGGTCCGGAGTGGCGAAAATTGCTCTCAGCAACTGGGGAGCAATGGACGCTAAAAAGTGCCGGCATCGCCGAGTGGATAGAAACCTTACTCTTTCGTTGGCCAGTGCCATGAGGTTGCTGTAGGCACCGTGCACATCTCGAAAGCCGAAAGGACGCAGCACATTGTCGATGAACTCAGGAGATGGGTCAGGATCCAGCACAAGGTCCGTTACCGGATCCGACGCTTCGGCAGCAAACGCGTCGTGCAGCAAGTGATCCAAAATCTTGCGATTGAGATCGGTTTTCTCCTTCAGATCCGCCTGAAACACCTGCAAGGCGGGTTTTTGAGGCGTATCCACATACCCGGCACGTATCGCCAGTCGTTCCAATTCTTTGTCTGTGTCCGGAAGTGTGTGGGTCTGCAAATCAAACATGATTTGCAGGCGATGCTCCAATTTGCGAAGCAGTGAATAATTGTCCTCCAAAATGCTGCGTTCCTGTAAGGTGAGGCAACCGACGTCGGCCAGGCGGGCGATGGCATCCAGCGTATTGCCGGTACGTATCTCGGGAAGGTCGCCGCCATTGAGCAATTGCAGGAACTGGATCACAAACTCAATATCACGAATGCCGCCATGGCCGGTCTTGATATTTCGTGCGTCGACTCCTTCATGGATGACTCGTTGCTCGATCCGCCGCTTCAATGCTTTAATTCCTGAAATATCCGCGCGACTCAAATAACGACGGTAGATCCAAGCTTCCATCTGATCCAGGAATTCCTTTCCCAGATCGATATCACCAGCCACGGCTCGTGCTTTGACAAATGCCTGTCGCTCCCAGGTGCGCCCAGAAACGTCGTAATAACGCAGCGCATTTTCCAAACCAATCACGACCGGGCTTTGATCCCCGTTGGGACGGAGGCGCAAGTCGACTCGGTATGCCGCACCTAACTCAGTTTTCTCCGTCAGTAACTTAACGATGTCGCGTGACAGACGTTCGAAGTACTCCTGGTTACTAACAGGTCGCGGACCATCGGTCTTACCTTCTCCATCACTGAGCAGGATCAAATCGATGTCGCTCGAATAATTCAATTCGATCCCGCCCAGCTTGCCTAATGCCAGCACCACGAAACGAGCGCGCTTGCCGTCTGGACGTCGCGGAACGCCACGTTTTTCTTCCAACGTCCGCCGAGCCGTGCGCACCGAGGCTTCCACAATTGCGTCGGCAAGGAATGAAATCTGTTCCGTTACGAGTGGCAATCGTTGCCGTCGAATGATATCGCCGTAGGCGATTCGAAGTGTTTCGCGATGTTTATACCGACGCAGCACTTTCAAGACCGCCCGTTCGTCGCTCAATGCTGCCACTTCGCTGCAAATTTCGTCGATCAATAACGTGCGCGATACCGGCTGACCTTCCGTGAGTCTTAATAGGTCATAGCTTTCTGGGTCCTGCATCAGTAGGTCGGATAAATGCTGGCTGGTGGCAAAGATCTGCAATAAGGTGGGCAATGCTTCCTTATCCCGTTGGAATAAGGTTGCTAGTGACAAAGGACTGCGCGACGCGACGATGAAGCGTTCTAAGTTATTGAACGCCATGTCGGCGTCACTGCTCTTCGGCAGATGAAGTTGTAGCTGCTCGCAGATATCGACCAGCAAGTCCAGGGTAACACCCGCCCGCGCCATGTCCAAAATGTTGGAGTGCGCGCGTTCAGGATTCTCCAGCCCCCAGTCCCGCATTTCGCGGTATGCGTCCTGTGGGTGGTCGAGTAATTGAATCAGGTGTTGCAAATCCATCAATTCGTCGCTTTTTAACTAGGACGTCCATAATAGTCCAAGATCGCCTGGATGCCGACTCCTGCGACCGGCGGTCCATTTGACTCCTTTCACTACTTGCGAAAGGAGCTGGCGCGCATTTAAGTCCCGACAATCATCGCAGAACGACAGCAGAGCTGCTGCCGCCACACTTCAGCCTTTTGCCACCGTTGCAATTTCTACAAGTCACCACCTGTCTGCGCACATATTAGGCAAAGCCTTATTAAAAAACACACGAACAGCGGGAGGGAAGCAAATTAGTTGAAGAATGGATTCGCAACGATGGCCACGCCCGATTGCTCTCGTACTTCTCCAAACGGGACTCTTTCCTGGGGAAATAACCTAAAAATCAAGCTCCGAGGCTTCTGCCAAAAAAGTCGGATGCGATAGTGGAGATGGGTTAAGCAATATGCGTTCCGAGGACTGGCATGGAATCTGCAAAGATGGTGTCGCCGATCAGGTTTAACCTTCAATCCGACGTCTGCCAACTCAGCCTGCATCTAGAAAACGAAAGGGAGATTAAGAAATGACGACGTTGAGCGCCGCACTTGTGAGCGACCCGAGCTTGACTCGTGCCGCGTCGGATTCATCTCCTGAGGACCAAGATTTTCTGTCGCGGCTTAGGGGTCAACTGGCCGGTCAACATCTGAAGGCGCTTAAGGAATTGCAAGTTGAAGTCAGCGAACTTGCGGTAACTTTGCGAGGGTGCGTGAACAGTTTCTATGAACGACAAATGGCCCTAACGTGTACGAGGCGAGTTGCCGGGCTTCGTCAAATCGTCGATCACATCGACGTCTCGGTCGTATTGGAACGTTAACGCGCCTAAAGTTCACCGTGTCGCCCTCTTATACTCGTACTCGTACGAATCGAATACGGGCATCTCGAGCGCCCGAACTCTACTTCTGAACACGCATCACGCGGCATGGTGTCCATTGCATTTTGATAAGTATGGTGGTAAATCAAGCCGAACGACTTACGGCAATTGCGGTAACATAACGACGGGGTGGACAGCGCATTCTAAGGGACCCGTATTTGGACTTCGCGTCGCGGCGGGAAAAAATGGTTCGAACGCAGATCGCCTCCCGCGGCGTGCGCAATTCTCGCGTTCTCGACGCCATGCGCGAGACTCCTCGGGAGGCGTTCGTCCCAGATGCGAAACCGGATGATATTTACGCGGATTCACCGCTTTCCATCGGACATGGCCAAATGATATCACAGCCGTTTACCGTGGCCTTTATGGCTGCCGCGCTGCAATTGACGGGTAATGAATCCGTATTAGAAATTGGCGCGGGCTCGGGATATGGCGCTGCCGTTCTATCGAAGCTGGCGCGAGTCGTCTTTACCATTGAGCGGAACTCTGAATTGGCTCGCCAAGCAAGGGAGCAGATTGCGTTGGCGGGGTGCAACAATGTCACGGTCGTGGTGGGTGATGGGACGCTGGGACTGCCTGAAAAAGCGCCGTTCGATGCCATTTCCGTTACCGCATTTGGCCGCCATCTGCCTGCCGCTTACCAACAGCAATTAAAAGACCAAGGCCGAATTATCATGCCCGTGGGTGAAAGTTCGAGCGGCCAGAAGATGATGCTCTACACGCGGCGAGCCGATGCTTGGATTGTCGAGGATTTGGGTTCTTTCACCTTTGTGCCGCTGGTAGGGCGAGATGGTTGGGAAACAGCAGAGGTCAGTTAAGCCCGACTCCATGCTGTCGTGTTGTAGCGGGTAACATCAAAGACTTTGCGCAACAGGGTTGTTATGCCGTTACGCCAGGAATCGACGGATCGAATAACCGACGAATCTGAGCAAGTTGTTGACTTCCTGAGCAGCGGCGAAGCGTATCCTGAGCAACCCAACAACGTGCAACGACTGGAAACCCATATCTCGTGGGTCTTTCTCACCGACGCGAACGCCTACAAGCTGAAAAAGCGTGTAAAGTTTGACTTCCTGGATTTCACCTTGGAAGAAAACCGCCGATTGGCGTGCGATGAGGAGATCCGAGTCTGTACAACGTGTCCATACCGCCCAATTGAGGCTCCTGCAAACGCGTCCCGAACCCTTCAATAGTCGCGCCGTAGAATGCGTATGAAATGTCTCAGTCGCTGGGGGCGGAGTGCTTGTTCATCCGCTGCGAGTGCCCCCACGATGTTGCTCTGGCTCGTGTCCAGCAACGTCAGACTAAAGAATCCGGACTGTCGGAATTCCGTCCCGAACTGTTCCAGCGTCAGCTAGCGGCCATCGAGCCCGACTCAGCAGATCTACCGATACTGGTAGTGGATTCACGCCGCAGCCTCCCAGAACTGTCGAAAGCAGTGTTCGAGAATTTGAAATGAGCTTGGAGGCAAAGGAACCAACAGCCATCCTCAACCGCCCCAGGGTAACGACGAGCATTGCTAACCCCCCCAATACGGCACTCGATGGTTCAGGGACAGCGGTGCTCATCGGTGCGCCGGCGCCCATAATTTGCACGTTGTCTATGCGAGTATTTCCCGTTGAAGACGTGGCACCGTTCAACGTGATGCGCAGGATCGCGTTAGGATTCTGGTTGATGGCGGTGTTCGCCGATAGGTCGAACGTGACAAGGCCGTAGGTAGTCGGCGGATTGTGTGGTGAACCAATATTTTGGAACGTGGCGCCTGCATCACTCGATATTCCAAACTGATTGCTGCTGAATCCGGTTGCTGTGCGCTGCGTGGCAAAAGTCATCTTGATTTGTTCAAAATTCGACGTGTCGACGTGGAAGTCGAGAAACCGGCCATTGTTTATCTGATTCTGTAAGACCAGACCATTCCCAGCCACCACACCCGCTGGCGCATTTAACGTCGTCCCCGCCAAGTAGCTTTGATTCGAGGCTGGGACGTTTGTGACCAGCGATCCTGCTCCCTGGTCGACCACTAGATTGTTGTCATTAAAGCTCCAATATGCGATCAAATCAGCGTGTGCCACACCGGATGCCAGAGTAAACCAGATCCCGATCGTGAAACCATACTTGAACATAATCACCCCCTTGTATTGGGCAAATCGAGCCGTAATTAGTTATCCCCCACTAAGTATTGCACGAGTTTTTGAGTCCGCAAGACCTGTTTTGTGTTTGGTGTCGCATTCGGGCAAGACAACCCACCGACCGGCAAGACAAGCGTTTTAGCTTTGTGACCTATGCGGATCGAATGGATTAGGGGAGTTCTAACAGCGGACTTCGCGCGACAATCGCTTGAGATAGAACTCGATCCGCACGCGAGACTTGGATCATAACCGAGAATTGATGGTCCCGAAGAGTATCAGCCATCGGTTCTGACACGTGAAACAGCTTACACCGCTCGCGACGGCCGAAACGACATTGTCTGAATCCGCGCGCACGTCATCGGCGCGCGAGTCGCTCACTCGCGGGGTCAGTTTTCTAATCGGAATGACGCTCGTGCAGCGCTTGGTGGGCATGCTGCGGCAAGTATTATTTTGCGGCTTCTTGTCGGACGAGGAGCTCGGCCGATGGTCGTTGGCCTTTAATTTTTTGATGCTGGCCGCACCGATGTCGGTATTGGGCATTCCGGGCTCCTTAGGCCGTTACGTCGAGCACTATCGCAGCCGCAATCAATTGCGCTCGTTTCTCCGCTACGCGGCTCTTGGAATCACCCTTCCGTCGCTGACTCTCGTGTTATTTGTTCTGTTTGCCCCAGAATTGTTTTCAAAACTGCTGTTTAATGATGGGCAGTACGCGTCGTTGGTACGTGGCGTGGCGGTTGCGCTGGGACTGTTGATTGTTTTCAACTGCTTGACCGAGTTACTCATGGCTATGCGACTTGTTCGCGCAGCCACAATCACTCATTTCGTTAACAGCCTGAGCTTCACGTTCATTGGGCTTGCCTTCTTGTGGCTAACCACTTGGCAGGTACACGGGCTTATCTATGTGTTTATCGCCAGTACACTTCTGTCGGGCAGCGTGGGATTGTGGCTAATGTCGCAAGCATGGCGAGGAGTACCCAAACAAGAAACAGCTCTGCAGCAGTCGACGATGTGGCGTCGCGTTCTACCTTATGCCGGATGGGTATGGGTCGGGAATCTGGCCGCGAACCTATTTGAGATGGCCGACCAGTTCCTCATCAAACATTGGACGGGCGTATCGCCGCTGGTTGCCGACGCCATGTTGGGCCAGTACTACACCAGCCGCGTCGTGCCCAACGTGATGATGTCGGTTGCGGTATTGCTGGGCGGAAGCCTACTTCCCTACTTGGTGGCCGACTGGGAAGCCGGACGGCGAGATGTGGTGTCACGCCGGGTCAATTCATGGTTGAAACTGATTGCGGTCGGTTTTACTTTTGGCGGAGCGGTTGCTCTCTGGATTTCACCGCCAATATTTGCCTGGGCATTCGAGGGAAAATTTGCGATCGGAATTTCGCTGTTGCCTTGGACTATTATCCAGTGTGTGTGGTTGAGCATGGCGACAATAGCCCAGCGATGTCTGGCGTGTGCCGAACGCAGTCATCTAACGACCGCCGCCCTGTGCATCTCACTGTCGATCAATGTGATCGTGAACTTGATGCTATTACCCGTGATGGGATTATGGGGGGCGGTTTTGGCGGCGGCAGCAGGTAGCCTAGCCGATCTATTGATTACTTTCGGCTTTAATCGCCGGTTCAACATGCGCACCGATCTGGGAGTTTGGGTAGCCACGGTGTTGCCAATCTCGCTTTCGTTGGGTCCGGGAATCGCGGTGGCGATCACGAGCACATTTGTGCTGACCGGCTTCTTAGCGCAGGGCCATTTCTTATCGGCTGACGAACGGTCCCACACGCAGGCATATTGCCAGCGCCTCTGGCGATTCCGCAGCTCGATGGCAACCGGCCCGTAGGCCGGGTAGCAGTCCGTCTGTTTCAAAATGGCAAGTGATCGGTGTGCCACAGGCCGCCGCCGGGGTTAACGTGGAGTGCACCAGATGGCCCAATCGGCGGCAAGCCAGTGTCGAAACGGTCGAACCTTCACAGCCGGTGTGCGGCCGACAGCACTTGTAAAACGAAACAATTCGCCTCATTTCGTTTCACATAGTTCAGCACTGGCTTGCCGCCGAAATAGACTTTGCTGAACGTTATCGTCGACTTCGGCGGCGGAAGTGGCACACTCACCGCCCATCATATGCGATGGGCGACCCATCCATCGAAATAGGACTTTCGATTGACAGCATGACATCCCAAGCACTATTTTGCATCGCATCAGCCTACGATGATGGGTCAGTGGTTGGATAAAGACGCAATTGTCAGAACCGAAATCCTCAGCCACGCGAGTGCTCATGCAGCAGAATCCGCCGGAAAAGTTTTGGCCGCGCCAATCTCGAATAGACGTCGCTCTCCCAAAGAGTTTGGTGAATCGGCACGTGCACGTGTTGATTGCGGCAATCTTGGTTGCAGTTCCCTCAATCTTGCTGGCTGAACAGCGTCCTTCCAATGTCGAAGGGGGTGAAACATCCAGTTCGTCGATTTCGGTTGAGCCGCGAGAGGTGTTCCTGCGGGGCGAGAACCGCCGGCAGAGGCTACTGGTGACGTTACACGGAACGGACGGTTCCGAACGGGACGTTAGTCACCTGGCGAAGCTGGAACTCGCTGAAAACATAATTGCCAGCGCGCACGGACCCGTGATCCTAGGTCGATCGGACGGAAGTACGGAAGTACGAGTATTTGTAGAGGACCAAAGTGTATCGGTGCCGGTTCGGGTACAGGATTTCGCAAGTTATCCTCCGGTGCACTTTATCAATGACGTTTCACCCTTGTTTTCGAAATTTGGTTGCAATAGCGGAGGCTGCCACGGACGGGCGTCGGGCCAGAACGGGTTTAAATTATCGGTATTCGGTTTCGATCCGGCCGCTGATTATGACGCGTTAACCAAGGAAGCTCGTGGACGTCGCATCAATGCGGCCAGTCCCGAACGCAGTCTGTTGCTTGCGAAACCAACGGCTCGTGTGCCTCATGGAGGCGGAATGCGTTTAGCGGAAGATTCGCCCGACTACGAACTATTCGTGCAGTGGATCCGTCAGGGACTTCCTTGGGGTCAAAGTGATGCACCCGTATTAGCATCAATTCGTGTTATGCCAAAGGAACGCATTCTAGGCGTGCGGGACCGGCAGCAAATTCTGGTCACGGCAGTTTTTTCCGACGGCAAAGAACGGGACGTGACTGACTTGTCGGCCTACGTCTCAAATGCTGGGCAAGTCGCAGAAGTGAATCATGAGGGTCTAGTTCATTCGGGTACAGCTCCCGGTGAGGCAGCGATTACCGTTGCCTACATGGGTCAAGTAGCGTCAGTAAAAGTGCTCATACCGAGAACGAATTCGACCGATGGCTATCCCGATTTGCCAGCTCGATCGACGATAGACCAACTCGTGTCTCGGCGACTGAAACAGTTGAGAATTGCTCCTTCGGGTCCTATCGACGATGTTACCTTTCTGCGACGAGCGTTCGTGGATGCCATTGGCCGAATTCCCACATCCGAAGAGGTTCGGGAATTCTTGGCTGACACTCGGGTCGACAAACGCAACCATTGGATTCAGCGACTGCTGGCTCGAGATGAATTTGCGGACTTTTGGTCGCTAAAGTGGTCGGACATTTTGCTAGTCGATCGCCAGAAGCTCGGCGACCGAGGTGCCTACGAACTTCATCGTTGGCTTCACGATCAGTTTCTCACCAATCGTCCCTATGACGCCTGGGTGCGTGAATTAGTAGCCGCGACTGGCAATTCGGCGAAGAGTGGACCTGCGAATCTCTATCGCAGTATGGACACGCCGGAGGGACTTACACGGGTTATATCCCAAGCGTTTTTAGGGGTACGACTGGAGTGCGCCCAATGCCATCACCATCCGTTTGAGAAATGGTCACAGGATGATTTCTATGGGCTAACCGGTTTCTTTAACGGCGTGGAAAAACAGCCCATCGGGACAAGTCGCGTATTGGTTCATCATTCCGGGTTGCGCGAGATGCGGATTCCGGGTTCGAATCGATTGGTGCCAACGCGAGTATTGGACGGATCACCGCTAACGGCCGTGGCGGGCGACCCGCGGGCGATTTTGGCTGATTGGATCACGTCGCCAAAGAATCCTTGGTTCGCCAGGCTGGCCGTCAATCGCTTATGGAAGCACTTTTTGGGTCGAGGCCTTACGGAACCCGAAGACGATCTGCGAACTACTAACCCTGCAACGAATGAACCCCTGCTGGAGTATCTGGCCGGCCAATTGATCGCCCGCAACTACAATCTGAAGGCGGTCATGCAGGAAATTATGGAGTCCAATGTGTATCAACTGTCGAGTGTCGCCAACGAAAGCAATCGCGACGACGAGCAAAACTTCTCTCATTTTCGAGAGAGGCGATTGCCAGCCGAAGTATTGCTGGATGCCATTTCAGACGTGACCGGCGTCGCCGAAGTGTTTCCCGGACGAACTCCGGGAACTCGCGCGGTTCAACTATGGGATAATCGCTTGCCTTTATATTTTCTCGAGATTTTCGGTCGACCCGAACGTAACAGCCCGTGTGAATGTGGACGTTCCAGCGAACCGACCATGGCTCAGGCTTTGCACCTTATGAACTCGCCCGAATTAGAAGCCAAACTCATTGCTCCTCAGGGCCGAGTGTCGCGACTTACGTCCGGCACGCTTTCCGATCATGAAATTGTGATTGAACTTTGCCTGGCAGGGTTGGGGCGTTTTCCCAACTTGCGCGAGCAACAAGTGGCCGATCATCTGTTTGCGACAGTAACTCGAACGGAAGCTACGGCGGACTTCTTGTGGACGTTGCTGAATTCCCGCGATTTCCTCTTTGTACGTTGATGGAGTCGATCGATGCCTGCTGATTTCTGTGACGGAATTGACCGCCGCGGTTTTATCCGGGTCGGTTCGTTGGCGGGGCTGACGTTGGCAGAAGTGTTGCGAATGCAGGAACTAAGCGCGGCTGTGGCTCCGCAGCAAAACGTAAACTGCATTTTCATCTTTATCATTGGCGGAATGGCTCATCAAGATCTATGGGACCTGAAGCCCGAGGCGGCTGCGGAAATTCGCGGCGACTTTCGACCGATTTCTACGGCCGTGCCCGGAATGCAGATTTCCGAAATTCTTCCTCACGTGGCCAAAATTACCGACAAATTAACCATTTTACGGTCGCTCACACACAACGATCCCGACCACACTGCCGGCTATCACGTGATGATGACGGGCCAGCACCCGGGCACCGGAGGCAGCTTCAATCGAAATGTTCCGAACAATAACGTCCACCCGGCCTTTGGTTCGATGGTCGCGAAGTTAGGCAGAAATGTCAGCTCATTGCCGCCTTACATCTCGATCCCAAATTTTCTCAACAGCGGTGGACCCGCATTTTTAGGAGCCAGTTGTGCTCCGTTTGTAATCGAGTCCGACCCGGCCGCACCAGAGTTCTCCGTGCGCGACATCGTTCTACCCGAAGGGGTCACCAACGAGCGGAGTATTCGCCGTCAGGAATCGCTTCGCCGAGTGAACGAGTTCGAAGCCAATGCCGAAAAAATCGGAAAAGAGGTGCAGGCATTAGATATCTTTCAACACAAGGCCTATTCGCTGATGACGTCTCAGGCGGCGAAGAAGGCCTTCGACATTACCAGAGAGAACGATAGCACTCGCGAAGAATATGGCATGACCAGCCTCGGTCAATGTTGCCTCATGGGCCGACGCTTGGTGGAGGCGGGTTGCCGATTTGTCTCGATTGAAAACGGGCACTGGGATACTCATCGTCAAAACACGATGAGTCTGCGAGACCTTTTGGTCCCCTCGTTAGATAAAGCATTGGCGGCGCTTTTAAGTGACCTGGATCGACGAGGAATGTTGGATTCGTCATTGGTGGTGTTGGCGACGGAATTCGGTCGAACGCCCCGAATCAATCAGATGGCCGGCCGCGACCATTGGCCAGGGGCTTTTTCGGTGGTGATGGCGGGAGGCGGCATCAAATCGGGTGCCATCATCGGTGCGACCGACAAGAACGCGGCGAGCGTCATCGATCGACCCATCACACCTGCAGACATGGCCGCTACGTTACTCACCGTGCTGGGCATCGCCCCCGACACGATTCTGCATACGCCCGTGGGACGCCCCATCCAGTTGGCTTCTGGCGGTCGCGTGATAAGTGAATTGCTTTAGGGAGTACGATTGGATTTAGAATGCACAAGACCCTGGTTTGGATTTATTTCCTAATTCTGTTACCCAATGTCATTTTGGGCCAACAGGTAGCTACCGATCCGGCCAGCACGCATATTTTTCCTGCCGGCGGGCGGCGAGGCACGGTGGTAAAGGTCCGTGTGGGTGGCGAGTGCCTACCTCCATTGACCCGAATGCGCGTTGCCGGCGATGGGCTGGCTGCAGCCGACGTTTTGACGCAACGCGCTCAACCCAACCGAGAACCGTCACTTCGCCGCAAGCCGGGCGAACTGCACATCAATTATCCGAAGGAATGGAACTCCCAATTTGAAATCGCCCCGGACGCTGAGCTAGGGCCACGTTTTTGGTGGCTGGCGTGTGCCCGTGGGGGCACCGGCGCACGACCGTTTCTGATTGGCGATTTGCCGGAGCATATTGAAGTAGAGCCTAATTCGCTGCCCGATACGGCCGAACGGGTGGAAATGCCGGTCACCCTAAATGGGCAAATCGATGGAGAACGAGACATGGATTATTACCGCTTCCGTGCTCGCGAAGGAGAAGTCATTGTCGCCGAAGTGACCGCTTCCAGAATCGGCTCGCCCCTGGAAACCGCTATCGAATTTCACGACAAGACAGGCCATCGATTAATGGTCCAAGAGATCCTCCTGGGGAGCGATCCGATCATCGCTTTCCGAGCGCCTGGCGACGGAGAATTCGTAATGTCGGTCGCAAATCTAGGTGCTGCCGGTGGCCCGCATTTTGTGTATCGGATCACTCTTTCTAAAGAACCTTTTACGATAGCGGGATTTCCTGCCGGAGGCCCGGCGGAAAGAGCAATTCAAATCGAACTGTTGACCATGACCGGGATGCGTCACCTCCAGCCCTGGTCGACTTCCGTAACTCTACCGACAGCGGGCGACGTTTTTCGGTGGAGTCCACCGGACAAGCGCGGCAGCGTGTCCCTCAATTCGAGTGACTACGCCGAGGTGGTCGAGTCGGAGCCCAACAACAAACCGCTGGCGTCGCTGCCAGTGGGAATCCCAGTCACTTTCAATGGACGGTTCGCAACCATGGATGACGAGGACTGGTACAGTTTTTCCGCTCGACAAGGACAGCCCTTGTCTTTCGAATGTCGGCCACCTACCGGCAGTGGGCTCCCGCTTTTGCCTAATATGAGCGTGCATGACGTGAACGGTAATCTGTTGGCTAAGGCCAGTGCCGTCGACTTGCCCAGTCGTGTTCCAACCATAGAGGCTTGGACCCCGCCCTCAGACGGTACTTACTGGTTGCGAATTTGCGATCTGCAACAGGGAGTGCCGGGCAACGAGTATTTCATCTACCGCGCCTCAATTGTTCCGTCACGGTCCGATTTCGAACTATCGTTGAAAAACGACTGGGGCAACCATCTCCCCGGTGGACGCACCGAGATTGAAGTTATGATCAGACGGAGGGGAGGTTTTGCCAATGCAATTCAGATTCAGGTTGAAGGATTACCTGAAGGTATACGCGCCGAGCCATGCGAAGTCCCGGTAAATGCAGTTTCCACCAAATTGGTTTTGACATCCGAGGCCAATAAGGCAATTCCTACCGACGTTTTGCTACGTGTTTGTGGGACTGCGGCAGTTGACGGAAAGCCGCTATGTCGAATTGCCCGGGCACCTCATTTGGGTCGCGATGCCGAAGGTACATCTGTAGGTCCGCCGACTACCGATCTGTTTCATCTCACTGTGCAACAAAAACCGCTATTCAGGCTCTATTGCAGTGAGGCTTACCAATATGCTCATCGAGGTACGATTTACCCGTACTTCATGCAAGTTGAAAGATTCGATGGCTTTAACGGACCCATCACATTGCAGGTTGCAGATCGTCAAAACAAAGACTTGGATGGAATAGAGGTTCTCGAAGTACTTATTCCTCAGGATCACAATCAGGTGATGTTGCCGATTTACTTGCCCGAAACGATGCACATCAACGTTCAAGCGCATTCGAATGTTTATGCTCAGGGAATCGCCTTTCTGAAGGACCGCCTGGGCCAGGATCAATCGACATGCATCGTTTCGGAAATGCGTTGCATGATTCGCACGTTACCGACAGCGGCGCGACTGTATGCCGTAGATCGTAATCTATCGTTGACGAGCGGCGGATTGAGCCGCTGTCGCTTGAGACTGGATCGCACTCCGCTGTTCACAGGCGCGCTGCGTATTGTTCCATGGGGACTCGCCAACGACAGCGGTATCGCAGTGGACGAAACAACCATTCCCGCCGGTCAATCTGAAGCCAGCGTTCAAATTCGCGCTTCTCAGAATGCGAACTTATCCGAGCCTCTAAACCTGACGCTTCGAGGAACTGGCGAGTTAGGGGAAGGTACGACTTTAGTTACTCAAGCGGTGGTGAATTTACGGATGACTGAATCGCCAGGTGAATAATCCCAAGGTCTATCACGAAAGTGTGCCACTGGCAGCCGCCGGAGTGAGCTTGGATTTCAAATGGAGCGTTTTTCGGCGGCAAGCCAGTGCTGAGAACGGTTGGACGTCGGTAAGACGTCTATCACCGATAAGCAAGTTACGGCAGAAATCAATTAGACGTACCACTCCACGACCCGCTTGCTATACGCATCTAGGTTCCGCTCATCCGGAATCAGGTAGCGGATACCGTGAGCGTCAAAAATCAAAACGCTGTACTCGCCCAGCCGGCGGATGTCGTCTTCCGTCTTGAGTATGAACTTGGTTCGACCGCGATCGGTTTCAACTGTCCATTCGGATGGTTCGGTATTACTTGAGACGAACAGAATGCGGTCGATCGTGGGTGCGAATTCACGACGGCCAAGTTCATCTTCCAGGGCGCGATAGGAAGCAGAAGAAAGTGCGGAAGGGTCTTCGATGCAAACCAATTCGTGGCCAGCGGAACTACCAATCGATACCCAACGCTTGGAGTCCGAAATGGGAAATAGCCTTACGGGAGCGACGTCGACATACGTTTGACCGGTGCCGTCCGTCAACACGAGGTGTCCCCAGGCGTCGTGGTGAAAACTAAGCGGGTCCGAGAGTGTTTGAAGTGGATCGACTCGCACTGCCAGCGAACCAGGTAAGTGCTCGAATTTCTGTTCGTTCGACATGGAGTTTCAGCCCGTAACGACTGGTTGGGTGAGTTGCATCTGAGCTTGATGTAATCGCGAGTAAACGCCATCGTTTTGGAGCAGCTCGTCATGTCGACCGACTTCAGCCACTCGGCCGTTTTCGATGACAATAATGCGATCCGCTTTTCGCAGCGTACTTAAGCGATGGGCGATGGCAATGGTCGTGCGGCCGTGGATTAGGTTTTCCAACGCTTGCTGGATTTCTCGTTCGGTTTCGGTGTCAACCGCTGACGTGGCCTCGTCGAGGATTAGTATTCGTGGATCCGTGAGCAATGCGCGAGCGATCGAAATGCGTTGCCGTTCGCCGCCAGATAGGGTCTGGCCCCGTTCGCCTACGAGCGAATCATAGGCATCGGGCAATCGCATGATGAATTCGTGGGCATGCGAAGCTTTTGCTGCGGCAATGATTTGCGCGCGTGTTGCGGTGGGGCGCGCATAGGTAATGTTGTCCGCGATCGTTCCGTAGAACAGAAACGGTTCTTGCAGGACGATCCCGATGTTGCTGCGGTACTCCTCAATCGGAAACGAACGGACGTCGACACCGTCAACCAGGATCTGGCCGTCGAACACGTCATAGAAACGACACACTAGATTCACCAGTGTGCTTTTTCCTGCGCCGCTGTGTCCCACGAGACCGATTAGCTCCCCCGGTCGAATATGAAGGCTGATGCCCCGAATTACCAGCCGTTTGCCGTACTTGAACTGAACGTTTCGTAGCTCAATTTCCCCGTTTACCCGGCCGGGATGGACAGGCACTACTGGTTCCGGGACGCTGGGGATTCGATCGAGGATTTCGAAGATACGATGAGCCGCCGCTGCAGCCCGTTGGGTGTAAGCCAACATTCGACTCATCGAATCCAAGCGGGCGTAAAAGCGACTAATGTAGGCCAGGAACGCGGTCAAGACGCCCACGGTGACGTGTCCCTGAGCAACCTGCCAGGCCCCGAATCCCCAAATGACTAAAATCCCCATCTCGGTAAGCAATGAAACCGTTGGGCTGAAGAACGACCACAGTCTGTTAATTCGGTTATTGGCATCCACGACTCGTTGATTGGCATCTCGGAATCGATCAATCTCCCGGCGTTCCTGGGCGAAGGCTTTCACCACGCGCACACCTGGTATGGCGTCTGCCAACACACTCGTCATCGCCCCCCAAGCGTGTCCCACGCGCGCAAACCCGTGACGCAAACTGATGCGGACTCGGTGAATCAACCAGGCGATTGCTGGAAACGGAATCAACGTTGCCAGAGCAAGTTTGTAGTTGATCACAAGTAAGATGCCAGCGGTCAAGAAAATCATGCAGAGGTCGGTCAGAAAATCGAGAAGATGAATCGACAGGAAGTTGCAAAGCCGATCCGTGTCGCTCCCAATTCGCGACATCAGATCACCTGTGCGTTTGCCCCCGAAAAACTCCAGAGACAATTTCAACAGGTGCGAGTACGTCTGATTCCGAAGGTTGGCGGAGATTGCCTCGCTGACGACAGCCATCACGTAGGTCCGTGCCCAACTGAGGAACCAGGCTACCACCGAGGCGCATAATAGGCCTCCTAGGTACCAATAGACCAAATGGAAATCGACCGCGGCGCCGTTCTGCAACGGAATCAGGACGTCATCCAGTAATGGCATCGTGAGGTACGGTGGGATCAATGAGGCTGCGGTCCCTGCCAGGGTTAAACCAAAACCGAGAATGATCCTCCCCATCACGGGTTTAGCAAAACGGGTCAATCGAAATAAAGAGTGTGAGATGGGCGGAGCCGCAGCGGGCTTGCAAGTTGGACATTCTGTTTCGTCGGGGGGCAAAGGTGAGCCACACGAGGGACAGATGGCCGGGCCTTTATCCTGATGTGTCGGATCCTCCGAGAAACTCCCACGGAGAAAGCGATTGGCTTTTTGGACGAATTGATTGGCCAGCTCCGACTTGGCGGCAGTGAATTGCCACTGTGCGATCTGACCAGTGGTACCTAGTAGTTCGACCGTCCCGAGTCCTGCCGATTCGCGGCAGATTAAGGAACTCCCCGACTCAAGTATCCACTCCTTATAACGGCTGGCATTCTTTTCGCGATCGTTAGAACCGGCCCAATTACCGGTTGTAGCGATCAGGCGGTGATTTGTAACAACTACCAATGATTCGCTATACCGTCGAGCCTCGTCGAGGTCAAACACGAGCCAGGCCACGGGACGTTCGTCGGATCGCAATTGACCGTGAAGATCGTCTCGCCACGGTTCCGGAAGTGCCTCCCAATTACGGTTGGGAGATGCGATTTGGTCGGTCACAGGCGGCATAACTCTTTGGGTAAAGCGGACAATTCTAGCAATACTGTGACCAAAGTTGGCGTAGGGGCTGGATGCGATAAAGCGTTGCAAACGGCTGGCCGTTCGACTCGGACTAGCCATAAGCTTTGCACCCACCCAGGACGAATCCTGGCGGGTGTGCGCGTCCGCTGCGACTGGCTGGCCATGTAGCCCGTCACCACCCTGACGACACGTGTCATCGAAGATGATACGCCATGGACGGCGATACCCAAGCGGGGTTCAAAAAAATTTCGATGAGGACTCTAGCAATTTGCTTCCGCAGAACGATAATTTGTCTGTGCGTTTGGTCCTTAGGATTCTTGCCGGCGATTTTGGTTTCGCTACACTGTATCGGCGTCACGGCAGCTTTGTTTGATAGCCAAACTTCCCAGACGTTACGCTCGTTACGACCATCCGCCCGAACCGGCATGCCACGGTTTCTCCCCAAATGAATTTCCCTCGCGTTTCCTTCCTCTGTTGCGGACGCACTGACGCTACGCACTTCTTGGGCATGGTAGCCAACCCTTGGACCTACCACGCTTGGTGCGAATGGAAATTGGTCTTGCTCTGAACTGAGACCCTTCTGAGCGCGGCACTCGGTTTGCACCCTACCTCACACACGGCGTTGTCGATTGATTTGTAGTGCGGCACCTTGGCTCCGGTAAAGGGTGCTCGTTGGCCCCCGACTCGCCCCCGTTTCGGCGGCCTGAAGGCCG
>JANNPR010001162.1:0-1794 GCA_031400345.1 Planctomycetota bacterium
AAAGCAGCGAAGAACTCCAAGAAGCTCGAGCCGAGGCGGAGGCCGAAGCGGAGCGGATCATTCAGATCTACACGGTCAAACGCGAAGTAAAGAAGAAGAAGCCTCGTAACGAATCGTTTCCGAGTCACTTGCGACGGGAAGTGCGGATCGCTGAAGTCCTCGATTCGCTGCAGAAGTGCCAGGCCCATGGCGAACGAACGATTATTGGTTACGACGTCACCGAGACTTTGATCCATAAGCGACCCGAGATCTACGTTCTGCAAACCAAATATCCTAAGTATGCTTGTCCCGGTCAGCCAGAATGTGGAATCGGTTCACCCGAACGTCCGACTTCACTGGTGGAAGGAGATCGCTACAGCACCAGCGTGGCAGCGGCCATTGTCGAAGCCAAGTGGTTTCATTACTTGCCGATCTATCGGCAGCAAGATCTGTTCGCCAGTAGCGGCTGGACACCTGGTCGCTCGACGCTCTTGAATATTGTCAGGCAAGTGGCGTTCGTGGTGTTGCCGTTCGTCAAGTGCATGTCGAACCTAGTGAAGCGAGACATCGGCGTGGGCATGGATGATACGAGCTGCCGAATGCTGATTCCAAGAACGATTCCTGAGGCGGTTCCTGGCGACGCCAAAAGCCAACGACTCGCGGAAAAGGTGGCCGAAGCTAGGGCCAAGGGAAACGATAGTCTGCTGGCCAAGATGTGGGTCTACTCGGGACTTCACTTAGCGCCTTACAACATCTTCGACTTCCGTGTCTCTCGGCATCGCGATGGTCCCGACGATTTCTTTGAAAACAGTCATTGCAAAGTTCAGGGCGATTGCTTTTCGGGAAACATGAGTGTCGTCATTCACAGCGACGGACGACTGGAGTTCGTGGCTTGCTGGTCGCACGCGCGCCGCAAGGTGGTGGACGCGGTAACTTATCAGACTGAGAGCGAACAACTCGTAGGGATGATCCAAGCGCTATACGACATTGAGACCCGCGCTAAGCAGATGACTTGCGAAGACCGTCAGGCATTGCGGTTACGCGAATCGACAGTTGTCTTGAAGGGCATCAAGAAGTGGTTGGATAGCGCGCCATTGGAAGAGGTGCTTCCCAAGAGCGACTTCGCCGATGCGCTGCGTTACCTGCGCAATCATTGGGAGGCGCTGAACGTCTACACTCGCGATGGCAGGATCCCGATCGACAACAACCTGGTCGAGCAGTTAATGAAGCAGGTGGCACTCGGACGAAAAGCATGGTTATTCGTGGGGAATGTGGAAGCCGGCGAGCAGAGCGCGATGATGATGACGTTAGTGAGTAGTGCGAAACGACATGACTTGGACATCGGAATTTACATCAAAGACGTACTCGATCAGCTTCTAGCAGGTCTAACGGACTACCAACAACTATTGCCAGACGTCTGGAAGCTGAGTCACCCCGAAGCAATCCGTACCTACCGAGCCGAAGAGCGCCGCGACAAGGCCGAACGTAAGCAATACCAGGCGGCCCACCGACGCTTACCAGCTCAGCAGAAGAACTAGCGAACCCAGGCCGCCGACGGCCACTTTATTAATGGTGCTGCTGAGCGCTTACGCTTTGCTGGCAAACGAGTTGCGATCTATCCGGGCCGGTTGAACGACCTTGATGTCATAAAACGCCGTCCGCAGCTAGGGTATAACGCGTGATCCCGCACTATGCGTGTTGGACCGGAAGCATTGAACGAAGTGCAGCGAAAAATTCAGCTGGATTCGAAACCTCGTACGGAAGTGTCGCGACCAATTGTTTATCGAACCCTTCGTTTTGTAGTGAACCAAAGAG
>JANNPR010001170.1:0-1304 GCA_031400345.1 Planctomycetota bacterium
CGGTCAAAACGGGACATGCGGGCACACTAGATCCGTTGGCCACTGGCGTCTTGGTCATCTGCCTGGGTCAAGCGACAAGGTTGATTGAATACGTTCAGCGGAAGGCTAAACATTATCGGGGTGAATTCCTACTCGGTTGTCAAAGCGATACCGAGGACATGGATGGGACGGTGACCCAATTAGTGGCGCCTCCCATCCCACAGCGGCACGACATCGAAAATTGTTTGCCTATGTTTGTGGGCCACATCGAGCAGGTTCCACCAACCTTTTCAGCCAAGAAAGTTGGTGGCAAGCGCGCATACGAACTGGCTCGGCGTGGTGAACTGGTGCAATTGGCTCCGCGCCGCATCCGGGTGGATTCGTTAACCCTAATAACATACGACTATCCCCGCCTAGAAATGGACATCATCTGCGGCTCGGGGACATACGTACGATCACTCGGTCGAGACTTAGCTCGCGCGCTGCACACCGAGGCAGCGATGTCGCGATTGACCCGAACCGCTATCGGCAACTTTACGGTGGAGGACTCCATTCGGCTCGATGAATTACCCACGAATTCTTTAACTGACTATTTGATCTCGCCCCTCAATGCGGTTGACGATTTAGATCAACTTGTGGTTACCGCTGACGAGCTAAACCATATCCGTCACGGTCGCTCATTGATTCGCGAAGGCCTTACGGCAACGGAGGAAGTCGTAGCGATCAGCGAGGCAGGTGAATTTATTGCGATATTAAACGTGTCGGGAAAAAGGCTTGATCCTTCCCGGGTGTTTTTGAAGCCGCCGTAGGATAAACCGAGTGTGCCACTTCTGGCGGCCCACGGAGTTTGTTTTGATAGCCAATGAGTGCATCGTTCGTCGGCCAGCCAGTGCTGTTGGCGACTCGAAAGCGGATCAATCTCAACCGGTCTGTACACTGGCTTGCCGCTGAAAAAGCGTTACCTCACGGCCGAGCGAACTCCAGCGGCTGCCAGTGGCACCCTTTCCCAGCGGCTGCCAATGCCACCCTTTCTGTCTTGGACGGCTGAAAGTAACATACTTAGGTAGACTCCAGTTGTAACCAAGACTAATGGCAGGTGAGTTTCTAAGATGGTGAGTTTCTAAGATGAAGGTCATCCTAGCCAGCCCGCGTGGATTTTGTGCTGGCGTGAACATGGCGATTGACAGCCTAGATCTGGCATTGAAAGCCTTCGGAGCGCCCGTCTACGTGTACCACGAAATCGTACACAACAAGTACGTCGTCGATACGTTTCGAGGGCGGGGCGCGGTATTCGTCAATCATTTGGATGAAGTCCCTGAGGGGGC
>JANNPR010001228.1:0-2284 GCA_031400345.1 Planctomycetota bacterium
CGTTGATGCAACAGGAGGATAGTGTTGCCAGGCAGATGCAGCAGTCACAACTCAACAGCACCCTCTCTATAGCACTGGCACAACTGGATTCACCCGCTCAGAATTGTCGTCGATGTCGTCGACGACGATGAGCCTGACCAAGCGACTCGGACGACTCTTCCTGTTACCGTTCGCAACGCCGTACCGTCTGTTACATCCTTGATCTCGGATCATACGGGCGTCATCTCCGAAGGAGATCGTGTGTCGATTCACGGTACGTTTGAGGACATCGGTATGCGTGACCGGCACACGGTGTTGGTGCATTGGGGTGACGGGACGTCGAGTACGGCGTCCGTCGATTCGTCTGCCCGCACTTTTTCCGGTGTGCACGACTACGTGGACGACGCCCCAAGCGGAACTCCCGTCGACGCGACGTCGATTCGCGTCGAAGTAACCGACGACGAGGGCGACACGGCCCAAAGCGAATTGCCGCTCACGATTTCCAACGTTGCGCCCGTTATCAGCATTCTTCCCGGGGCAAACAGCACTCAAGCGGTTGTCGAGCTGATAGCCGAAGTAACCGATCCGGGGATTGCCGATACGTTTCAATACTCTTGGCAGATTCTACTGAATGGCTCTCCATACGGCGACATGGGAACAGGCCCTACGTATGCTTTGGACAGGACGGGGCATTTTCAAGATGTCTTTGTCGTGCGGTTGGTGGTGACGGATGACGACACAGGAGCCGCTGAAATCTTCACGGCGCTCAAGGTTGGCACGCCGCAACCGGACACGATCGTCGTCACGGATGCAGATTTCGCCGCGATTGGCGTAAACAAAATGATCGTCTTGGGACTCGATGATGGCGATGTGATCGATGCGACAGCGGTCACTGCCGGCAATAGCGTCGTCCTCGACGGAGGCCCCGGGACGGATCGACTATTTGGAGGCTTTGGGGACGATATTTTCATCCTGCGAGGCGGCGACGATCTCGCCAACATCCAACAAGCTGGCGATCCGGTTCCCGTATTTGAAGGTAATGACCGATATCTTATCGTTCCTAACAGCACGCATCAGCTTGTCGATTTGGAGGGGGACAACTCGCTCGATTTCTCACTCGCATCGTTCGGCGTCACATTCGACCTCAGCACCCAGACGCTACTTCAGGATGTCGATCCTACGAGGAATCCGGGAGCTCATTACGTCGGCATCACGGGTACATTCGCCGAGCTGGTCGGTAGTCGCTTCGATGATTCCCTAACCGCCGACAGTGGCGCAGACGTATTTGCCGGTCTCGGAAACGACTTGTTGAAGGTCACGAAGGACGATATCGCGGATGTAGGCCTTACCGGCGGCATGGGAGACGATTCGTTTTTATTGCTTGCCGCTGGCATGCAACATGTCCGCATCTACGGTGATGACGGGGCCGATGTAACGCTTGTGGAAGGGGATCTTATCGACCTGGTGTTTGAGGCCGGCTCGGACGACGATCGTCTGCACATCGCTGCCGGTGGATCGATCACGAACCTGGTCGTATACGGTGATGATGGCGCGGACCTGACGATTGTTGAAGGTGAACTGATTGGCCTTGTTTTCGCGGGCGGCGCAGATGACGATCGTCTACTGATAGCCGAAGGAGCCCTGACTTCGGGACTGCGTTTCCTCGGCGATGACGGTGCGGACCTGGTCGTCGTTTCGGAAGATCTCATCGATATGGTGTTTATTGGCGGTGCGGATGACGATCAGCTCCACATTCTCCCCAACACAACATCGGAATCGGTCGTATTCCACGGTGACGATGGTGCCGACTTGACGGTGGTTGAAGGAGATCTTATCGAGTTGACCTTCGTTGGCGGTGCGGACGATGACTTGCTGCAGTTGTTAGATGGCACCATAGCCCGAAATGTTCACGTGACCGGTGATGACGGCGCGGACGTGGTGCTTGCCGAAGGCGATCTCATCGATCTAGTTTTCACAGGGGGCGCCGATGACGACCGGTTGCGTGTGGCAAATACCGCGACCGTGGCCCACGCTGAATTCCACGGTGACGATGGTGCAGACGTCGTGCTCGTCGAAGGCGATCTGGTCGAGCTGCTCTTTACCGGAGGTGCTGACGCAGACCAAATTCGAATGGGACCCGAATCGCGGACGAATTCGGCGTTCGTGTTCGGCGATGACGGAGCGGACCTGGTGGTTGTCGAAGGCGATGTTGTCGGCTTGGTGTTTCATCACCACCCTGGTCGCCTGCTTCTCCACCGTCTCGTGGTTGTCGAAGGCGATGTTGTCGGCTTGGTGTTTCTCGGTG
>JANNPR010001232.1:0-2769 GCA_031400345.1 Planctomycetota bacterium
AGCAGCCAGCTCGTTCCGATCGACCTCGAGAAAGTCGCGAAACTCTTTGACGCCGCTGGTGACCGCGTTTAATTTGAGAAAACGGCTGTGAGTTTCGTTGGCGAGCAAGCGAGCAAGAGTCGTTTTCCCCGTGCCGGGAGGCCCATAGAACAATACGGATCCCAAACGATCCGCTTGCAGCAGCCGGCGGAGCAACTTGCCTTCGCCAAGAAAATGGCTTTGCCCAACGAATTCCGCTAACGTCCGCGGGCGGAGTCGGGCTGCCAATGGCTGAGCACGTTGCAGATTATTGGATTCGACCTTTGCAAATAGCGACATAATCTAATTACGGCTTGGTGGCCATCACGGCATCTAGCGGGGAACTGGTCCGACAGGCACGAACTCGATGAAATCCTATGTTTTCGAGCAGGACTGCGTATTCTTCCAAATTGCGTTCTTTACCCTCAGTACAAGTCAGCATATTCAAGGACTGCATATGAGCCCAGCGCGGCCCCGTCTTGTCGTCGGTAAGCAATTTTTCCGCGATCAAGATTGCCCCGTCGGATGGCAAGCAATCGAAAATCCGTTTCAACAATATGAGGATTTTCCTTTCGGACCAGTCGTGCAAGATGCGACCTAACGCGTAAAGGTCTCCCAAGGGCAGTGGATCGGTGAAGAAATCGCCCGAAGCGAATTCGATTCGATGTGCCACTCGCGAATCGCTGACATACTCTCTGGCCATGGGTATCGCATCAGGGAGATCGAAAACGACCCCTCGAAGTTGAGCATACCGTTGGCAAGCCGCCACAGCGAGGTGCCCAGTGGCAGCCCCTAAGTCCACGAAGCATTCGTAGCCACTCAGGTCAAATGCACTCACCACAGGTGGCGAGCTAACTAATCCGAAACCGTGCATTCCCATGATGAATTCACGTTTTGCCTCCTCTGTCCGAAAAAAGTGCGAGAATATCGGACCGTCCCAGCCATAGACCTGGTTCCAACGATGAGTGCCCTCGCGGACCGCGTCCTCTAAATGGCTCCACAGTTTCCACATCACGTTATTTGAATAATTTATATAGCCTGTAACTCGATCGGCACTGCTGTTACACAAATAGGTACTCGCCGCGGCGGAGTTGTCGTACACGTTCCCTTTGCGCACGAGCAACTGCAGACCAACGCATGCGTCCAGCAACCGTTCCAATCCATCTGCGCTGGTTCCCAGTTCCGTTGCCAGTTGGGACGCTCCCTTGGAACCTGTCGCAAGGGAGTCAAACACACCGAGCGACACCGCTGCAAACATCGTCTTCGATCGGCGGAACGCTTCCATCAAATCCAGAACCACACTGAAATCGGGTTTCGTTTCGTCCACAGCCATAGCGATTACTCCAGGGCAATCTCTCAGTGGATAATAGCGATTAGATGTCGACAGTATCGAGCCGACAAGGCAGTTATGTAACCACGCGCGTCTGTCTACAACAGCCCGATTTCACGCAGCCAGGGAAACAAGAGATCATCGAGTACCCAGCGATGGAATAGGGCATATGCGGGCAGCACGACGACCACGGCGCAAAAAATTCGCCCACGCCAGCCACGACCTAATCCCAGGTGACTGCCCGTCACAGATCGTTCCGTCTGCACGCATACCAGTTGCAGGAGGAAATAACTGAGCGGTAACCCGTACCCACCCCGTGCGGGCACCGACAAGGTCACTTCGTGGAACAGTCCTGAGGCTACGAACGTGGCAGCGGCAGCCCAGACTGGCCCCACTTTTCGTAACACCGGCCGAAATATCAACTCGTGGGCAGCGTCGCGAAATGCCAAGTTCCAGCGGCGGCCCCAAAACTCGCTGAGCGATGTCGCCAGAAAAGGACGATTCATGATGGGCTTAGCATCCACACCCGCTGCCTGCCACCCCAGGGCTGTAAGATGGAAAACTCCGAATGGCACCAACAATCCTAGCCCAACCAACACAGTCCAGTCGCGATAAAACCATAATGTCGGATGAATTTGACGCGCGATTACAGCCACTAAAATGAGACCCAACATTGATTTACCGAGTGCGGCAAGCCACTGTTTGGCAGTGGGACGGGGTAAGTCGGGCGACAACGTTAGAAACGCGCGGGCGTCCATCCCGGGCCAAAGGAAACAATAACCTAATAGGCGACCAACCGGGATAACCTTGAGATGGCGAATGGCCCTTCTTAGGGTGAGTCCTTTGACGCCGAGGAACAGGGTAAAGCAAATCAGGAAGTAGATTTCCAAATTCCATTCTCCATTAACCCCGAATATTGAAGCCCGAGGCGCCAACTAAGGAAATCACGATACCTTCGCCGGCGGTTCAGGCTTCAATGCCTGCTGTTCTGGGAGAGTGATGCTCATAGCTGCACACGCGGTGGGGATGGTGGGCCCGCCAAATTGCAGGACATCAAAAATCCATTCGGTACCAGCCCGTTCGAATACCGACCCCTCGACAAAGGCTTTGAACTCAAATCAAAGCTGCTCTTTGAAGAAAAGCCTGTCACTCGGATTGTCGGCGAAGGTTAGCAGGATTAATCATCCGGTGAAGTTGGATTGGTCCCACCGCCTCCGATATTTGGACGCCGCACGGGATTTTTGAAAATATCCCTTTCGTCCTCGTCATCATCAAATTGAAATACTTTTGTCAGCCGACTTACTTTGAATGCCTCAAGGACCCTCCCATGAACATTGGCGAGTCGCAAGTCGACGGACTCTCGAGTGGCCAGCTTGTTTAGAATTACCAACTTTCCCATCATTGCCGAGGACATAAACTGG